>JBAIWU010000729.1:0-1817 GCA_037917155.1 Candidatus Eiseniibacteriota bacterium | reverse complement strand
GTCGGCATCGAGACGAGCCAGGGCACGATCGACACCCCCGTGGTCGTGAACGCGGCCGGCGCGTGGGCCGCCAAGCTCGCGAGCTGGGCGGGCGTCGACCTGCCGGTGCTGCCGTACCGGCGGCACTGCTTCACCACCAAGCCGCTCGACTTCGTGGACGACAAGCTGCCGATGATCGTCGACATGAAGACCGGCGTGTACATGCACCGCGAGAGCGGAGGCCTGCTGCTCGGCCTGGCCGACAAGGACGAGCCGCCGGGCTTCGACACCAGCGTCAACTGGGACTTCCTCGAGAAGGTGGTCGAGGGCGCGGTCGAGCGCGTGCCGGGGCTGGAAACGGCCGAGATCGGCCATGGCTGGGCGGGCCTGTACGAGACGACGCCGGACCACAACTCGATCCTCGGGCCGCCCGCGGGGGTGGGCGGCCTGCTGCTCGCGAACGGCTTCAGCGGCCACGGCTTCATGCAGGCGCCGGCGGTGGGCAGGCTGATCGCCGAGTGGATCGTCGACGGGCGGCCGAGCCTCGACGTGTCCGAGCTGCGGCTCGAGCGCTTCGCCGAGCGATCGGCGACCCCCGAGGTCAACGTCATCTGACCATGCCGATCGCGATCCGACATCTGCGCCTGGGTCCTCTGGACAACAACACGTACGTGCTGGCGTGCGACGTCACGCGCGAGGCGGTGGTGATCGACGTGGGTTTCGAGCCCGAGGCCGTGATCGAGGTCCTGCGCCGCGAAGGCCTGCGCGTGCGCTGGCTGCTGGGCACGCACGCGCACTACGACCACGCCGCGGGGATGCTCACGGTCCAACGCGCCGTCGGGGGCGACTTCGCACTGCACCCGCTGGACCGCCCGCTGCTCGCGACGCTGTCCATGCAGGGCGCGATGTTCGGCTTCCCGCCCGCGGAGCCGCCGGAGATCGCGCACGACCTCGTGGACGGCGAGCGGATCCCGTTCGGCGAGCACGATCTCGAGGTCGTCTTCACGCCCGGGCACGCGCCTGGTCACTGCGCGTTCTCCATGGGCGAGGTGGTGTTCGTCGGCGACGTGCTCTTCCGCGGGTCGGTCGGACGCACGGACCTTCCCGGCGGCTCGTTCGAGACGCTGGCGCGCTCGATCCACGAGCGGCTGTTCCCCATGGGCGACTGGGTGAGGTGCTTCCCGGGGCACGGGCCCGAGACGACGATTGGCCACGAGCGGCGCCACAACCCGTTCGTGGGTACGGGCGCGGAGGCGCGATGAGCGACCGCCACCACGACTGGCCGGTGAGCCTGCGCGTCCACCCGACGGCGTTCGTCGCCCCGGGCGCGGTCGTCGTGGGCGAGGTCGCCATCGGCGCGCGCTCGAGCATATGGTTCAACACGGTCGTGCGCGGCGATGCCGATCGCATCGAGATCGGCGACGACACGAACGTGCAGGACAACAGCACCGTCCACGTCGACGAGGGGATGCCCGCGATCGTCGGCCATCGCGTGACCGTGGGCCACCGCGCGATCGTGCACGGCTGCGTGATCGGCGACGACGTGCTCGTGGGCATGGGCGCGGTCGTGCTCTCGGGGGCGCGCGTCGGCGCGGGCTCGCTCGTCGGCGCCTCGGCCCTCGTGCGCGAGGGCGACGTGATCCCGCCGGGCTCGCTCGTGCTGGGCGCGCCGGCGAAGGTCGTCGGCGAGGTACGCGACGCGCACCGCGAGGCGATCCGCGCCGGCGCCGCGCACTACGCGGCCCTCGCGCGCACGTACCAGGAGCGCGGCGTCGCGGCCTCCGTCCCCGACACGGCGCGCGCCGCCGCGGCGTTCGCGCGGATCGTGCGGCCGATGG
>JBAIWU010000728.1:0-4104 GCA_037917155.1 Candidatus Eiseniibacteriota bacterium | reverse complement strand
GTCGAGCGCGCGCGCCGACCAGACGTTCGCGCCGGCGCCCGTCACGCGCGCCCACGCATCGCCGGGGCGTGCGCGCGGCATCGCGACGAGCAGCCCGGCGATCGCCCGCGGCCCGGGCTCGGCGTGCTCGTGCGGCCGCGCGGAGATGCCGTCAGCCGAGGGCAGCCAGCCGCGGTCCACGAGCAGCGCGCCGCCGTCCGCGAGGCGCATCGGGGTCAGCAGCTCGACGCCCGGCTGCTCCTTGCGCCAGCGGTCGGAGAGCAGCACGTGGAGCGACTCGTCGTACGCGCCGAGCGCGCGCACGCGCCGCGCCGCCAGCCCCACCAGCGCGCGCGCGTCGCGCAGGGGCACCTCGGGCGACGCGAGCGCGGCCCGCAGCGAGGCGTTCGCGTCGCGCTTGCCCTGCCAGCGCGCGAGCTGCCACACGCCCAGCCGCACGCACGTCCCGGCGAGCGCGAGCGCCACGAGCGCGACGAGCACCGCGCGGAGCCTCACGGCCGTCAGCTTCCCCCGGCGGGCCCCGGGGGCTTGGGTGCGGGCAGGCGGATCTCCGCGGCACGGACGACGGACTGGAAGCCGTGCGTCTTGTGCGACGCGTCGCAGAACGGCTTGTTCGCCGAGTGCCCGCAGCGGCAGAGCGAAACCCGCGTGCGGCCGCCGAGGTCGATCGCGTGCCCTTCCGGGTCCAGCAGCTCGAATTCCCCCTCGACCCGGATGGAGCCGTTGTCGTTGAACGTGATGCGCGTCGCCGCCATGCCCGCCTCCCCGTGCAATGAAATGTCCCGTCGCGACTTGAGAGGCGACTCTAGCAGGGGCGCCCGCCTGGCTGAAACCCCCGCCCGGCGGCGAGCGTAGAATGACGCGTGCGCCGGCCCCGCCGGCGTGTCGCGCCCAATGCGACCAGCCCGGTCGGCTTGCCACCGCAAGGAGGTTCGAGGTGATCACGCTGCTGACGCTCGGTGCCCTGATGTTCGCCGCGCTCGTCTTCATCGGAGTGCTCGGCGCGGTGCTGGGACTCGTGGGATTCGTGATCACGCTGCCGTTCCGCATCCTCGGCTGGACGCTCAAGCTGCTCGGCCTGCTGATCGCCCTGCCCTTCGTGCTGATCGGCGGCGTCATCGCGATGTTCTTCGGCCTGCTGCCGCTCGCGCCCATCGCGCTGCTCGCGTGGGGCATCTGGTGGCTCCTGCGCGACCGCGAGAAGCCCGAGCGCTCGCACGCCTCGGTGGTCTCGTGACGGGAACGATCGCCTGACCGGGCGATTCGCGAGGGCGGCCTCCGGAAGGACTCGGACGCCGCCCTTTCGCGTGCCCGGACGGGGCTCCGGGCCGGGTCCGCGGCGCCCGTTCCCGCCGCTTGAGATTCGCCACCCGCTCCGGCATTCTCCCGCGTTCGCGACCGACCTCCACGACCCGCGCCCGGCGTGCGTGCGCCCGCCCGCGCCCCCGGCGCCCAACCCCAGGACGATCATGGCTCCCGAGTTCATCTACACCATGAAGGACCTCCGCAAGGTGGTGCCTCCCAAGCGCGAGATCCTCAAGGGCATCTGGCTGTCATTCTTCTACGGCGCCAAGATCGGCGTGCTGGGCGCCAACGGCGCCGGCAAGAGCTCCCTGCTGAAGATCATGGCCGGCATCGACCAGGACTTCATCGGCGAGGCCTTCCTCGGCAAGGGCTTCACCGTGGGCTACCTCGAGCAGGAGCCGACGCTCGACCCGTCGAAGACGGTGTTCGAGAACGTGGCCGACGGCGTCGGCGAGAAGATGCGCATCAAGCGGCGCTGGGACGAGATCGCGGCGCGCTTCGCCGAGCCCCTCGACGACGACGAGATGAACAGGCTCATCGAGGAGCAGGGCCGGCTGCAGGACGCGATGGACGCGGGCAACCTGTGGGAGCTCGACCGCCAGATCGAGATCGCGATGGACGCGCTGCGCTGCCCGCCGGGCGACTCCGGCGTGACCACGCTCTCGGGCGGCGAGCGCCGCCGGGTCGCGCTCTGCCGGCTGCTGCTCTCGCACCCCGACCTGCTGCTGCTCGACGAGCCGACGAACCACCTCGACGCCGAGTCGGTGGACTGGCTCGAGCGCTTCCTCAAGGAGTACACGGGCACCGTCGTGGCGGTGACGCACGACCGCTACTTCCTCGACAACGTGGCGGGATGGATCCTCGAGCTCGACCGCGGCGCCGGCATCCCGTGGGAGGGCAACTACTCCTCGTGGCTGGAGCAGAAGAAGAACCGGCTCGCGCAGGAGGAGAAGACCGAGTCCGCGCGCCAGAAGACGCTCGAGCGCGAGTTCGAGTGGGTCAAGATGGCGCCGCGCGCGCGTCAGGCCAAGAGCAAGGCCCGGCTCGCCGCGTACGAGAAGATGCTGGCCGAGGAGGGCTCCGAGAGGATCGAGAACATCGAGATCTACATCCCGCCGGGACCGCGGCTGGGCAACGTCGTCATCGAGGCTTCGAACCTGCGCAAGGGCTACGGCGACACCCTGCTCATCGACGACCTCTCGTTCAAGCTGCCGCCGGCGGGCATCGTCGGCGTGATCGGTCCCAACGGCGCGGGCAAGACGACGCTGTTCCGGATGCTCGTGGGCCAGGAGCAGCCCGACGCGGGCTCGCTGCGCGTCGGCGAGACGGTGAAGATCGCGTACGTGGACCAGAGCCGCGAGTCGCTGCAGGGCGAGCGGACCGTCTGGGAGGAGATCTCGGCCGGCAACGACCTGATCACGCTCGGCAGGCGCGAGGTGAACTCGCGGGCGTACTGTTCCTGGTTCAATTTCCGCGGCGCCGACCAGCAGAAGCGCGTCAAGGACCTCTCGGGCGGCGAGCGCAACCGCGTGCACATGGCGAAGCTGCTCCAGAGCGGCGGCAACCTGCTGCTGCTCGACGAGCCCACGAACGACCTCGACGTCGACACCCTGCGGGCGCTCGAGGACGCGTTGCTCGCGTTCGCGGGCTGCGCGGTGGTGATCTCGCACGACCGCTGGTTCCTCGACCGCATCGCCACGCACATCCTGGCGTTCGAGGGCGAATCGCAGGTCACGTTCTTCGAGGGCAACTACCAGGACTACGAGAAGGTGCGCCACGAGCGGCTCGGCGCCGAGGCCGACCAGCCGCACCGCATCCGCTACAAGCCGCTCGTGCGGAGCTGAGCGCGGCGGACGCGCGGCGACACGAAAGGCCCGGGGGGCGCCCCCGGGCCTTCGCGCATGCGGGCGGGCGTCAGCCGGCGCGGCGCCGCGCGGCGAGGCCCGCGAGCGCGGTGAGCCCGACGTTCTCGAAGAACTTCGCGGCGCCGATCGCGCCCGCGCCCGCCTTGCCGAAGCAGCCGCAGCGGAAGTCCAGGCCGCGCGCCCACGCGGCCGCGACGGCGACGGTGAACACGAGCATCAGCGCGAGCACGACCATCGCGCCGGCGCGCGCGCGCAGGCCCAGCACGAGCGCCAGGCCCGCGAGCAGCTCGATCCACGGCACCGTCATCGCCATCGCGTGCTCGGCCCAGCCGGGCGTCATGCGGTAGTTGTGCACCTGCTGCGCGAACCACGGCAGGTCGCCGATCTTGCCCAGCGCCGCGATCACGAACACGAGCCCGATGGTGATGCGCGTCACCCGCATCACGGCCGGCCCGGCGAGCCAGCGCCACACGACGCCCGCGGGGCCGCTCACGGCGTCGCCCCCTTGCGCACGTCGAGCCCGGCGGACTGCCACGCCGGCAGGCCGCCCGTGAACACGAGCACGCGGCGCTGGCCGGAGTCGATCAGCGAGAACGCGAGGCTGCGCGACAGGTCGCAGTCCCCGCCGCCGCAGTAGGTGATGACCGGCCGGCCCGCCGCGTCCAGCGAGCGGAGCAGTCCCGGGTTCTTGAACACGTCATCGAACGGCACGTTGAGCGCGCCGGGGATGTGGCCCTCGGCGTACTCCTCGGCCGAGCGCGCGTCGAGGATCAGCGCGGCGCCGGCGTCGTGGTAGCGCCGTACGAGGTCGAGGCCGGCCTCGCGCGGCTCGCGCGACTCCGGGATCGCGGGCAGGTCGGCGGCGCCCGCTGAAGCCGCCGGAGCGGGCGTTGCGGGCGTCGGGGCGTGCGCGCCCTGCGACGGCGCGGGGGCG
>JBAIWU010000727.1:0-2530 GCA_037917155.1 Candidatus Eiseniibacteriota bacterium | reverse complement strand
GGCACGTTCCACCTCCCACTTGGGCGGCCAAGGTATCACGCGGCGGCGGCGGCCGAGTCCGCACGCGACGAGACCCCCTTCGCCGGCTCGGGCGCCGCGCGCGGACGCGGCCGCTTCCCGGCGTTGGCTCGGAGCGGCCCGCGTCCGGTGGCGGGTCGGCCGCGGCGTGCGTTCGCGCAAATTGACTTCTCGCGACGCGGGCGGGAGCATCGCGGACATCAGGGCAGTGATGAGGTAGCAGCGATGCCTCCCGGCTCGTCCGGATCCATAAGAGGCTCGACCGCGTCGACGCGACCTCCACCTGATGTCGCGCCCAAGGGCTGCTTTCTTGGTTCCTCCGCCCCCGGGGCGCGATCTTCCCTCTCCAGCGTCGCCGCCCACGTATCCGCCCCGGCACCACGCCACGGCGATTTGGCGCGTTCTCGCCGTGCCCCCCTGGTCGCGCGCCGCCTCCCGCTCTGCCTCCTTGCCGCGCCCTCGGGGCGCGGGCCCGATTCGTTTCGTGATTCCGGGGAAGACCCCAAAGGGGACGCGCCAGTGCGCGCCCCCTCGACCTCGCTACAGGCGACCCGCGCGCGCCTCGGCGCGGGCCGGAGGATGCCACCATGACTCTTCGATCCAGTCTGGCGCTCCGCCGGCGATCGCGCGAGCGCGCCCGCTTGCGGACAGCCCTGCTCGTCGTTGCGCCCACCGTGTTGCTCACCCTGATCGCTCTGTCGCCGGCGCGTGGCGCGCAGGCGGCGGCGTTCGATCCCGATCGGCCGGCGGCCGCGGCCCCGGCAGGGCTCGCGGCGCCGATCGCGGCTCGCGACGCCCTTCCCGCCTCCGGATCCGGCGTGACCGGCGTGCCCGACGTGATCGGCGGTGACGACAAGGCGGTCGTGATCCACAACAACCTGAGCGACGACCGTCGCGCCGCGATCGCCATCGCCTCGACCGGCGAGCTGTTCGCCGCCATGACCTTCGACCTCGGGACCACCGCGTGGATCGGCGTCTATCACTCGACCGACGCCGGCAACTCGTGGTCCTCGTGGGGCGGGCTGAGCGGCGTGGGTGGCTCGTTCTGCGACGAGCCGGCGATCCGGGTCGCCGAGGGCAGCGAGAATCGCGTCTACGTGGCCTATCGCTACCGCGCCACGGCGGCGGCCAACGCCGACATCCGCGTCGCCTACTCGCCGCTCGGCGCGTCCGCCGCGTGGACCAACGTCATCGCGCTGACCCAGACCGGCGTGACCTTCGATCGCCCGAGCCTCGACTCGGACGCGATCAGCTACGCCACCTACACGCTCTACCTGGCGGCCGCCGGCCAGGACGGCGACGGCGCGGACGTGTGGTTCACGCGCTCGACCAACTACGGCGCCACGTGGGCGGCGGGCTACAAGATCGCCTCGATGACCGTGGCGACGCGCGACTACAACCTGCCCGAGATCAAGTACGGCTGGGGCGGCACCGTGCACTGCGTGTGGCAGTTCCAGTGCCACGACGGCGGCGCCGACGACGCGATCCGCTACCGCCGCGCGATCAACCGCGCGGTGAACGGCATCGCCGACTGGCAGACGACGGTGTATCTGACCTCCAACCTCGACGGACGCACCGAATACTCCCCGTCGGTGGCCGCGGCCTACGGCAACATGTGGACGGTGATCTCCTACGGCACCAGGCGCCCCGACGGCCTGCTGCACGGCACCGGCCTGCGCGCCTCGTCCGATGCCGGCGCCACCTGGCCGGTCGCCTACGAGGACTCGCTCCCCGGCGTCTACTACGCGGGTATCAAGGCGCTGCCCGGCGTGGAGGGCTTCATCGGCGCGGGGCAGACCGCCTTCGGCGAAATCGGCGTGATGCGGGCGAGCAACAGCCTGCCGCTGAGCTGGTCGGCCATCCAGAACCTCAATGACCGCAGCTACGACGACGGCTGGTCGGACTCGCGCACGCGCTCCTTCGACTACGACCCGACCCACGGCGTTCGCGTGGCCGCGATCTGGCCGCGCTGCGTCGCGGGCGCGGGCAGCGACACGCTGTTCTTCGACGCCGAGTGGTGCCGCGATCCCGGCTGGCCCAACTACGAGGCCGGCATGCCGAAGGCCCTGGCGGCCACGCCGATCTCGGCCCCGGCGATCTGCGAGCTGGACGGCGACCCGCAGTCGGAGATCGTGTTCGCCGACGCGGCCGGCAACGTGCAGGCCTTCAACCACGACGGCACGCCGGTGCCCGGCTGGCCGCAGAGCGCGGGCTCGATTCCCGACGGATCGGCGGTGGCGGTGGGCGACCTCGACGGCGACGGACGCAGCGAGGTGGTGGCTGGCAACTCCAACAGCCTGGTGTACGCCTGGCACCACGACGGCACGCCGCTCGCGGGCTGGCCGGTGAACCTCGGCTGGGGCGCCGGATCGAAGGGCTTCGTCTCGCTCGGCGCGCTGCTGCCCGACTCGCCGCTCCAGGTGGTGGTGGCGAGCGGGACGCACGAGTACGTGCTCATGCTCAACGGCTCGACGGCCGCCGGCTGGCCGTCCTACAAGTCGGCCGTCATCCC
>JBAIWU010000726.1:0-2001 GCA_037917155.1 Candidatus Eiseniibacteriota bacterium | reverse complement strand
CCACGCGCGCCCGGGAAGGCCCGGGCCCAGCAGCGCGCGCTCGGCGCGCACGAGCGCCCGGTTCACGGCGTCGGGGCCGCCGCCCGGCCACGGGCCGCGCCCGGCCAGCGCCGCGTCGGCGCGGGCTTCCAGCGCCGCGGCCGCGGCGCGCAGGCGCGCCGCCGCCTGCCGCGCCGGCGCGAGCGACGCGGTGAAGCGCGCGGAGTCGGGCTTGCCCGCCGCGGCGTCCTCGGCGCGGTCCGCGACCGAGCCGAGCTCGTCGAGCGCGAACTCGCCGGTCCGCGAGTAGCGCAGCGGCAGCACGCCGGCATCGGCCAGGCGCAGCGCGGCGCGCGCCCACACCTCCGACATGGCGCGGTTGTAGAGACAGCCCGGGTCCACGACCCGGTCGTAGTAGTCGAAGTCGTCGTACATCGAGTGGTACGTGCCGTGGGTGCCGCCGAAGCCCAGGTTGGCCGACGGCACGCCGAGGTGGTCCACGAACACGGTGTAGTCCGAGCCGCTCCCGAGCGGGGTCACGCCGAGCGCGAACGGCTGCGCCGCCTCGCCGCGCGCCCGGCGCGCGCGGTTGCGGAGCAGCCAGTCGGCGCGGCCCTCGCTCCAGGCGCGATCCGCGACCACGTTCCAGAGCGGCCGGTTCGAGACCGGGTCGCGTACGTCGCGCACCGCCTCGTAGACCAGGTCGCGCAGCGAATGGCACGCGTCGACGCGGAAGTCGCGCCCCGAGACGGCGGCGTCCACGTTGAGGTAGGCGACCGCGTTCGCGGCGAGGTCGGTTGCGTTCGCCTCGCCCCACTCCGTGGAGCCCAGCAGCCCGTACTCCTCGCCGTCCCAGGAGCACAGCTCCAGCGTGCGGTGCGGCCGCCAGCCCGTGCGCGCCAGCTGCCCGATCGCGCGGGCCAGCTCCAGCATGCAGATGGTGCCGCTGTTGGGATCGATCGCGCCGTATGTCCACGCGTCGCGGTGGTTGCCGAGCACGACCTCCTGCTCGGGATGCTCGCGCCCGGGGAGCTTCGCGACGACGTTCCAGATCGGCCTCACCGCGTAGTCCTGCGCGATCGCGAGCCGCACCTTCGCCGGCCCGGGCCCGACGTGGTACGTGAACGGCAGCGCCCCCTGCCAGCCCTTCGGGGCCTGCGGGCCGTCGAGCGCCTCGAGCAGCTTGCGCGCCTCGCCGTACGACATCGGCAGCGACGGGATGCGCGGCACGCCGACCGCCTGCGACGCGGGCAGGCGCCGGCCGCCCTCGGTCGACGGCCAGCCCGGCGTCGTGGGATCGCCCGGCGCGTCGCCGAGGAACTGCACGCTGCCCCGCTGGATCGCGTCCTCGGGCCGGCCGGGACCGCGCGGGTACGGGTCGGCCACCGCCCAGCCGTCGTCGGCCGGGTCGCTGTAGATGATCACGCCGGCGAGGCCCGCGCGCTCGGCGTTGCGCACCTTGAGGCCGCGGAAGATCTTCCCGTAGCGCACGAGCGCGATGCGGCCGCGCAGGTCGATGCCGAGCGCGGCGAGCTTGGCGAAGTCGTCCACGTCGCCGTAGTTGGCGTAGACGAGCGCGCCCGTCACGTCGCCCGAAGCGGCGTAGCCGTGGAACGCGGGGAACGCGTTCGCGTCGTCGCCGTCCTTGTCGCCGGGGATGCCGTGCTCGCGCACGGCCAGCGTCTCGGCGCGCGGCTCGAGCAGCTCGACGCGCACGGAGCGCGGGTAGTTGATCCAGACCGGGATCGACACGATCGTCGCGTCCCAGCCGTACGCGGCGAGGCGCTGGCGCACGTACTCCGCGGTGGCGCGGTCGGCGGGCGTGCCCGCGACGTGCGGCTCCTCCGTGAGCAGCCGCAGGTGGCGCCGCGCCGAATCGGGGCGCAGCGCCGCGGCGACGCCCGCCTCGCGGGCGAGCTCGACGGCGACGCTCTCGGGCGCGAAACCGGCGAGGCCGGCGGGCGGCACGAGCCCGGCCGGCGCGCGCTCGGGCGCGATCGGGGCGGCGGGGGCCTGGGCGCC
>JBAIWU010000725.1:0-1792 GCA_037917155.1 Candidatus Eiseniibacteriota bacterium | reverse complement strand
AGAAGCCGGGCCAACGTCCCGTGGCGTCCTGCACATGGATGAGGAAGGCTCGGGCCTCTTCGAGCGTCATGCTCGGCCCCTGGGCATTCGCCTCGAAGTCCAGGACCAGCAGGTCAGTGGGGCCGGGCTGAACGACGCTCAGGAAGTGCTCGGCCTGTGCGACTCCGTCGCCACCCACGCCGAAGTGGTATGCGCCCCATTGCAGGCCGGCGACACGGGCGCTGGAGCGATTGGCCGCGTACTGCGGGTCCACGTAGCCCTGGCCCTGGGTCGCCTTGTGGATCACCCCGAAGATTCCATCCGCCTTGGCTGCCTTCAGATTGACGCTGCCGTTGTGGTGGGACAGATCGACGACGACATTGAGTCCGCGCGGGCCCACGGGGCTCGCGGCCTTGGCACTCGACTTCACCCGGGGGGTCACGTCTCTCACCTCCAGCTTCTGGTCCCGATCTCGAGCCCGGCCCGGTGCGCCGGCGTCGAGCACCGGCGTCGGGTCCGGCACTTGCGCGTCGCTACCTCGCCGCCCGGCCCGCGTTCGCGGTGGCCACGCGGCCGGGGTAGGCCTCGAGCGCCGCGGCCAGCACGCGCATCGCGCGGGCGAGCTTAGCGCGCTCGAGCACGTAGGCGATGCGGATCTCGTCGCGGCCGAGGCCGGGCGTGGCGTAGAAGCCGTCGAGCGGCGCCACCATCACCGTCTCGTTCTCGAGCGAGAACTCGCGGAGCAGCCAGCTCGCGAAGGCGTTGGTATCGTCCACCGGCAGTGGCGGGCAGACGTAGAAGGCTCCCTCGGGCCGGCGGGCGAGCACGCCCGGGATACGGCCGAGCGCCTCCATCACCACGTCGCGCCGCTGCTGGTACTCGGCGATCACGCCGCGCGTGTACTCGGCCGGCACCTCGGTGAGCGCGGTGCAGGCGAACTGCTCGACGGTCGGCGGGCAGAGCCGCGCCTGCCCGAAGCGCAGGATCGCGTCCATGAACGCGCGGTTGCGGCTCACGATGTTGCCGATGCGCGCTCCGCACAGCGAGTAGCGCTTCGACACGCTGTCCACCACCACGACCTGCTGCTCGAGCCCCTCGAGGGTCAGCACCGAGCGGTGCCGGTGCCCGTCGTAGACGAACTCGCGATAGACCTCGTCGGCGATCAGGAACAGCCCGCGCTCGCGGCAGATCGCCGCCAGGCGCTCGATCTCGGCGTCGGTGTAGACCGTGCCGGTGGGATTGTTGGGCGAGCAGATCAGGATCGCGCGCGTGCGCGGGCCGATCTTCGCCTCGATCTCGGCGCGCGAAGGGAGGTGGTAGCCGTCCTCGGCGCGCATCCGCACCGGGACCAGCTCGACGCTCACGATCGTCGCGAAGCCGTTGTAGTTGGTGTAGAAGGGCTCGAACACGATCACCTGGTCGCCGGGATCGCACAGCGCGCCGAGCGTGAACTGGATCGCCTCGCTGCCGGCGGTGGTGACGAACAGCTCGCTCACGTCGAGCTTCACGCCCACCAGGTTCGCGTAGTACCAGCGCAGCGCCTCGAGGAACTCGGGCAGCCCCTGCGAGGGACCGTAGGCGACGTTGACCGCGTCGAAGGAGCGCAGCCGGTCGAGGATCTGCTGCGGGGTGGGGATGTCGGGCTGGCCGATGTTGAGCGGATGGACGACGCGCCCCGCGCGGCGCGCCTCGATCGCGAGCGGCGCGAGCCGGCGTATCGGTGAAGCGGGCATGACTTCCGCCCGGCGGGAGAGCTTCTTAGGGTCGGACACGGCGGGCCTCCGGTGGCGATGGACCGACTAACTCTAGCGCA
>JBAIWU010000724.1:0-4772 GCA_037917155.1 Candidatus Eiseniibacteriota bacterium | reverse complement strand
CCGATCAGCGCGCGCCCCGCGCTCGGGCGCAGCAGCCCGGTCAGGAGCTTGATCGTGGTCGTCTTGCCGGCGCCGTTGGGCCCCAGGAAGCCGAAGACCTCTCCCCTCGGCACCGACAGGGAGAGGTCCGCGACGGCACGCTTGGCGCCGAACCACTTGCGCAGGCCGTGCGTCTCGATGGCGGGAGCGACCATGCCGGCGAGACTAGCGCACCGACTCCGCCATCTGCAGCATGGGCACGCGGTAGAAGTTGCCCACGAGCGCGTACACGCGGCCGTTCCGCGTCCACAGCACCGCCGAGCCCGGCCCGCCGCTGCCGCCGTCCGGCCGCTCCGTGCGCGACGTCTCGACGAAGAGCCCGCGCTGGCCCTGCACGGTGACCTGCTGGAACGTCGTCGCGCTCGCGATCACCGGCACGACCAGCGTCGAGCGCCAGTCGATGGCGCCGGCGAGCCGGCGCGCCTCGTCGCGCCCGACCCCGGCGATGCGCAGGCCGATCTCGCCCAGCCTCGCCAGATCGACCCCCTTCGGCAGCGACACCTCCGGGCTCGCGCCCTGCACCAGCATCGCCCGCGAGCGCCCGCCGCTGCGGAACGTCTGCGCGACCATCGCCGGCACGTCGATGTCCACCGTGCCGCCGTCGACGCCGGCCGGGATCTGCAGGTCGCGCACGTCGAACGCGTCCATCAGCTCGCGCAGCGGCCGCGTGTCGATCGTGGCGTGCTTGCGCACCTCGCCGTGCACCCAGACCGTGTCGGGCGCCAGGCCCAGCGGCAGCACCTCGGGGCGTTCGGCCGCGAAGCCCGCGGCCGCCGTCGCGGCGGCGAGGCTCGTGTAGGGACGCGGCGGCGCCTCGTCCGCGGGCCGGCCCGCCCCCACGAGCATCGAGCCGACGTCGAACTTGCGCTCGCGCAGCATCTGCAGGCGCGCCTCGTCCACCTGTACCACGGCGAACTCGCGCACGCGGAACAGGTCGAGCAGCGCCTGCGCCCGCAGCCGCAGCCCGGGCGAGACGAACAGCACCGCGACCACGGCCACGCCGGCCGCGGCGGCCAGCACGGGCAGCGTGCGCGGCGCGCGGCGCAGCGGCTCGTCCTGCTCGATGTCGCGCAGCCGCGCGCGCAGGTCGCGCGCGAAGGCGGGGTCGGGGTCCCGGCGCAGCTCCTCGAGGAACCGGTCGTCCTTCACGGTGCATCCTCCTCCCAGCCGGCGCGCAGGGCCTGGATCGTGCGATGCAGGATGGTGCCGACGTTGGACTCGCCGAGGCGGGTCGCCCGGGCGATCGCGCGGTTCGTCCAGCCGGCGCCGTACTTGAGCGCGACCAGCTCGCGCTCGCGGTCGGGCAGCCGGTCCAGCAGCCGCGCCAGCTTCTCGAACTCGGCCCGGCGCTCGGCCAGCTCGCCCGGGTCGTCGCCGCCCGCGAGGTGTGCCGCCGCGTCGAGCGGCAGGTGCGGCCGGCGCGCGCGCAGGTGGTCGATCGCCGCGTTGCGGGCGATGGCGACGAGCCAGGTCCCGAAGGCCGCGAGGTCGCGCCGGTAGCGGTGGCGCGCGACCCACGCCCTTTCGAACGTGACCGAGGTCAGGTCCTCCGCCACGGACGGATCGCCCACCCGGAACCGCAGGTAGTTGTAGACGCGCGGCAGGTGCTCCGCGTAGAGAGCGTCCCAGTCGGCTTCCGGGGCCTGCCCGAGCGCCCACCACCGGATCGGCACCGCGTGCTCGATGTCCATGACGGGGAATGATACGGGCCGGCCGGACGGGTATCACGCGCCGCCGCCACCGGCCGCCCGCAGTCCCATGCGCGGCTGCAAGTTCGCCCCGCAGGCGCGCCTGCCGGCGCCGGGCGCGCGCCGCGACGGCGCCGGCGTTTCCGCTATACTCGCCCGCGCTGTTTCCAACCGGGAGAGACGCGTGTCGCGCTTCTACATCACCACCGCCATCGATTACGTCAACGGCCAGCCGCACCTGGGCCACGCCTACGAGAAGATCCTCGCGGACGCGATCGCCCGCTGGCACCGCCAGCAGGGGCACGCCACCTACTTCCTGACCGGCACCGACGAGCACGGCCAGAAGGTGGCGCGCTCCGCGTCGGCCGCCGGCAAGGATCCGCAGGCGTTCGTCGACGAGATCTCGCAGACGTTCGTGCGCGCCTGGAAGGTGCTGGACGTCGGCTACGACCAGTTCTTTCGCACCACGGACCGCCGCCACGAGCTGGCCGTGCAGGAGCTCTTCCGCCGCCTCAACGACGCGCTGACGCCCAAGACGGGCAAGCCCGCGCTGTACGAGGACACGTACGAGGGGCTCTACTGCGAGGGCTGCGAGGGCTTCAAGACCGAGAAGGACCTCGACGAGCACGGGCGCTGCCCCGAGCACAAGGTGAAGCCGAAGGAGGTGAAGGAGTCCAACTTCTTCTTCCGGCTCTCCGAGTACGACGAGGCGCTGCTCAGGCACATCGAGGCGCACCCCGAGTTCATCGTCCCGGACTACCGCCGCAACGAGGTCGTCAACCTCATCAAGGGCGGGCTGCAGGACGTCTCGGTGTCGCGCTCGAACGTCACGTGGGGCATCCCGCTGCCCGAGGAGATCGAGGGTGGCGAGGGCCACGTCGCGTACGTGTGGGCGGACGCGCTGCTGAACTACCTTTCGGCGATCGGCTGGCCGGAGCGCAAGTACTCGCTGTGGTGGCTCGCCAAGCAGAGCGAGACCGGCGGGCCCGGCGCGGCGCGGCAGGACGAGTTCCAGGACCTCGACGGCCAGGGCAAGCCCGGCGCCGCGTGGGCCGGCACCAAGACCGCGTACTTCACGAACGCGTTCCACCTGATCGGCAAGGACATCAGCCGCTTCCACTGCGCGCTGTGGCCCGCGATGCTGCTCGCGGCCGGCGTGCCGCTGCCGCGGCAGGTGTACGTGCACGGCTTCGTCTACTCGCGCGGCGAGCGGCTCTCGAAGTCGCTCGGCAACGTCGTGGACCCGGTGCAGGTCGCGGAGCGCTTCGGCGCCGACGCGCTGCGCCTCTTCCTGCTCGACTCGTTCCCGACCGGGCGCGACGGCGAGTACTCGCTCGAGCAGTTCGTCGAGCACGCCAACACCCACCTCGCGAACAAGCTGGGCAACCTCGCCAGCCGCACGCTGACGCTGGCGCACAAGTACTTCGGCGGCCGGTCGCCGGAGGAGTGGGCGCCCGATTCGCTCGCGGATCCCGAGGTGCGCGCCGGGCTCGACGCCGTGATCGCCGCGGCGAACGCCGCCGCGGACGAGGCGCCGAAGGCGTGGGAGGAGATCCGCATCCACGACGCGCTCGGCGCGATCTGGACCATGGTCGATCGCGCGAACGAGTTCACCGACCGCGCGAAGCCCTGGGCGCTGGGCAAGGACGAGGCGCGCCGCGCTGCGCTGGCGACGACGCTGTCGGCCCTGCTCGAGGTGCTCCGCCTCGCGGCGATCGGGGCGTGGCCCGCGATGCCGTCGCGCTGCGACGCACTGTGGACGATGCTCGGCCTGCCGGGCTCGGCGGGCGAGGCGCGCGGCGAGGACGCGCGGCCGCGCTTCGGCGCGGCGCCGACGCGGGCCCTGGGGGCCCCGCAGCCGCTGTTCCCGAAGATCGACCTCGCGAAACTGGCCGGGGCCGCGCCCTGAGCCGCGGCCCCGGCATCGTCGACACGCACTGCCACCTCGCGGACAAGCGCTTCGACAGGGACCGGCAGCAGGTCTTCGACCGCGCGCACGCCGCGGGCGTGACGCACGTCGTCGAGATCGCCTACGGCCCCGGCGTCTGGGAGAAGGGCTTCGCCCTGGCGGCCGGGCACCCGAACCTGTTCCTCGCCGTCGGCGTGCACCCGAACGAGGCGAGCCGCGTGCCCATGGACGCGCTGCCGGCGCTGCGCGACCACGCGCGCCATCCGCGCGTCGTGGCGATCGGCGAGATCGGACTCGACTTCTACCGCGACCACGCGACGCCCGGCGACCAGCGGCGCTGGTTCGAGGCGCAGCTTTCGCTCGCGGACGAGGTCGGGCTGCCCGTCGTCATCCACCAGCGCAGCGCGCTCGACGAGGTCATGGATGCGCTGGAGCGGGCGCGCCCGGCCGCGGGCGGCGTGCTCCACTGCTTCGATCAGGACGTCGCGACCGCGGAGCGCGCGTGCGCGATCGGCTTCAAGCTCGGCCTGGGCGGCGTGCTCACGTACGGCCACGAGGCGCTCGAGGAGGCCGTGCGCCGCGCGCCCGAGGACGCGCTCGTGCTCGAGACCGACGCGCCCTACCTCGAGCCCGAGCCGCGCTCGCTGCGCCGCAACGAGCCCGGCCTGCTGCCGCGCGTGATCCGCCGCCTGTGCGAATTGCGCGACTGGACGCCGGCGCGCGCGGTCGAGGTGACGACCCGCAACGCCCGCGCGCTCTTCCGCCTGCCGATCGGCGATCCCCCACCGCCCGCCTGAATCCCCCGCCACGGCGTCGCTTCGCTCCGGCGCGGCACGCGCGGCGAAGGCCGCGCCGGGCCGGCCGGCGCCGGGCGTTGCGATTCGCCGACCCGCGCGCGCAATGCAATCCCAACAGCCGCACGCGGTTGGGCTCGATACGAACGCTCAAGGGCGGCCGCGCCGGGCCGAAACCACTGGTGCATGTACGCACGCGTGACCGGCCCCCTCGGCATCTCGCTCATCGCCCTCGCTTGCATCGGCTCGGCCACGGCGCTCGGGTGGCTGGTCGCGCGCGCCGCGAAGCGCTCCGCGCGGGGCACTGAGCGCACGCGGACCGCGCAGCTCCTCAAGGCGTTG
>JBAIWU010000723.1:0-5284 GCA_037917155.1 Candidatus Eiseniibacteriota bacterium | reverse complement strand
GCGCTGTACCCTCAGGGACTGCAGTACGATCCGCGCATGGCGCCGGATGGGACAGGGGGTGTGTTCGTCGTGTGGGAGAACGACGCTGCGGGGAGCCAGTACGCGCAGCGTTTCCCCGGCGACGGCGTCACGGCGACGCTGCTGTCACTGGTGTCGACTGACGCGCAGCCGGACCGCGTGACGCTGCTGTGGCAGGGCGACGGGGCCGCGAACGTCAGCGCCGCCGTCGAGCGCCGCACGGCGTCGAGCGACTGGCAGGCGATCGGCACGCCGGCGGCCGATGGCAGCGACCGGCTGCGGTACGAGGATCGCGACGTGGTGCCGGGGACGCGCTACGCGTACCGGCTGCGCACGACGCAGGGCGGCGTGACGCAGGCGAGCGCCGAGACATGGGTGGATGTGCCGGCGGTGGCGCGGTTCGCGCTCGCGGGCCTGTGCCCGAACCCGGCCAGCGCCTCCAACCTGCGCGTGTCGTTCTCGCTGGCCGAGGAAGGCCCGGCGCGGCTGGAGCTGCTCGACGTGACGGGGCGCCAGGTGGCGTCGCGGCCGGTGGAAGGCGCGGGCGCGCGAGTGGAGCGCCTGGATGCGGGCGCACGCGTGCCGGCGGGATTGTACTGGTTGCGGCTGACGCAGGCGGGCCGCACGCTCGTGCGGCGCGCCGTGGTGACGGACTAGCGAGGCGACCCCGGACCGCGCGCGACGCTTGCCCGCCCGCATTTCGGCGCGGGGCTACCGCTGCAACGCCCGACGCGCCGCGCGGGCCGCATCCGCGACGCGCACCGCGCGCACCGTCGCGTCGACGTCGTGCACGCGCAGGATGCGGGCGCCCTCGAACGCGGCGATCGCGGCCGCGGCGAGCGAGGCCTCCAGCCGCCGGCCGGGATCGTCCTCGCCGGTCAGCCGGCCGAGGAAGCTCTTGCGCGAGGCGCCCACGAGCAGCGGCCGGCCGAGCGCGGCCAGCTCCGCCGTGGCGGCGAGCAGCGCCGTGCTGTGCGCGGCCGTCTTGCCGAAGCCGATGCCGGGATCGAGCGCCACGGCCTCCTCGGCCACGCCGGCGGCGAGGGCGCGCGCCAGCCGGGCGCGCAGGAACTCGGCGACCTCGGCGACGACGTCGTCGTAGCGCGGGTCGGCCTGCATGGTGCGCGGCGTGCCGCGCATGTGCATGAGCACGAGGCCCGCGCCGGCGCCCGCGACGGTCGCGGCCATCTCCGGGTCGCCGAGCGCCGTGACGTCGTTGACGACCGAGGCGCCGCGCGCGAGCGCGTCGGCCGCGACCTCGGCGCTCGCCGTGTCGACCGAGAGCACGGCCCCCGCGAGGGCCTCGAGCACCGGCGCGAGCCGGCGGACCTGCTCGGCGGCGCCGACGGGCTCGGCGCCCGGGCGGGTGCTCTCGGCGCCGATGTCGAGCAGGTCGGCCCCGGCCGCCAGCATCCCGCGCCCGTGCGCGATCGCGGCGGCGGGCTCGAAGTAGCGCCCGGCGTCCGAGAACGAGTCGGGCGTCACGTTGACGACGCCCATCACGAGCGTGCGCGACGCGAGGTCGAAGACGTGCTCGCGGCAGCGCCAGATCACCGCGCCAGCGCCTCCCGCAGGCGGCGGATCTGGCCGGCGTGGCCGTGCGCGTGCTCGGCGTAGATCTCCAGCCAGCGCTCCGCGTGGTACGAGCCCGACTCGGAGTGCCAGCCGTGGCGGCGCCAGTCCGCCTCGCTCATCGCGTCGAGGAGCTGGGCCGTGGTCTCGCGGGCGGCCTTGAACGCGGCGAGCGCCGGCGGGAGCGGCCGCTCGTTGTAGCGCAGCGCCCGCGCCCACTCCTCCTGGTCGTAGCCCTGGATCACCGGGTGGGGCTCGGTCAGCAACTTGCGCAGCCGCACCGCGCTCTGGGTCTCGCTGTCGGCGAGGTGGTGCACGATCTCGGCCGCGCTCCACTTGCCCGGGATGGGATGGGCCGTCAGGCCGGCCGCGGGGAAGCCGTCCAGCGCGGCCGCCACCTCCGCGTAGCCCTGCTTGTAGCGCTCGATCAGCGCGCGCCGCTCGTTCGACGTCATGGTTCGCTCCTCGGGAGGGATCGCTCCGGATCGGGTTCCCGCGGCCGGCCGGCGGCCCGTTGACCCGCGCGGGCCCGGATGCTAACACTAGCCGGTCCTACTGCATCCTGCCGGGCCGCAACCGGGCTGCCCACCGGCGCATCGCCCGGGTCGCCGACCCTTCGCAACGCCACCCGTGACCGGGTCCGAGGAGGTTTCGTCCGCATGTCCTGGTGCAAGCGTCTGCTGCTCCCCGCCGCCCTGGTGGCGCTCGTGGCCGTCCCGGCGCGCGCGCAGATCGCGGGCCACCCGTTCGAGGCCTCCGTCGGCGCGGGCCTGAACAGCTTCGACATCGTCGACCGCGTCAAGGACGCCCCGGTGTTCACCGGCTCGTTCGGCTGGCGCTGGTCCGACCAGTTCACGTTCGAGACGTCCTTCCTGCGCTCCGACTCCAAGCGCGCCGAGCCCGGCGAGGCCAAGCACCAGTGGTCGTACGCCTCGTTCGACGTGCTGGGCATGCTGCGCGACCCGGCCGAGCACTCGACCCCGTACCTGCTCGTGGGCTTCGGCATGGGCCGCTCGCTGGACGACGCGATCGGGTTCG
Organism: Candidatus Eiseniibacteriota bacterium; assembly: GCA_037917155.1. Classification (GTDB taxonomy): domain Bacteria; phylum Eisenbacteria; class RBG-16-71-46; order RBG-16-71-46; family RBG-16-71-46; genus CAIXRL01. Next base: position 2,656 of record JBAIWU010000723.1, on the reverse strand, counting down.
TGCACGCCGGCGCTCCCAGCGTCGGGCTGGGCTTCCGCTACAACCTGGCGGGCAACCCGCGCTCGTACCTGCGGCTGCAGGCGCGCGACGTCATGTTCCGCGAGCTGAACGCGATGAGCTTCAGCCAGCACATCGCCGTGACGGCCGGCCTCACGTGGGTGCTGCGCGGCCGCGCGAAGGACCAGGACCTCGACGGCGTGCGCAACTGGCTCGACAAGTGCCCGAACACGCCGATCGGCGCCAAGGTCGACGCGCACGGCTGCCCGCTCGACTCCGACCACGACGGCGTCTACGACGGGCTCGACAAGTGCCCGGACACGCCGGCCGGCTGCAAGGTGGACAAGAACGGCTGCTCGATCGACTCGGACGGCGACGGCGTCTGCGACGGCGTCGACCAGTGCCCGGACACGCCCAAGGGCGCGACCGTGGACGCGAAGGGCTGCCCGATGGACACGGACGGCGACGGCGTCTACGACGGCCTCGACCAGTGCCCGAACACGCCCAAGGGCGCGAAGGTGGACGCGAAGGGCTGCCCGATCGACACCGACGGCGACGGCGTGCCGGACGGCATCGACCAGTGCCCGAACACGCCCGCCGGCCTCAAGGTCGACGTCAACGGCTGCCCGATCGAGGTGAGCGAGAAGGAGACGGAACTGCTCGACACGGGCACGATCCGGCTGCAGAACGTGAACTTCGACGTCAACAAGGCGACGATCAAGGCCGAGAGCGACACGGTGCTCGACGAGGTCGCCCGCATCCTGCTCCAGTACCCGGCGCTCACGATCGAGATCGGCGGCCACACGGACAACTCGGGCAAGAAGGACAAGAACATGGTCCTCTCCGAGGCGCGCGCGAAGGCCGTGCTCACCTACCTGACGGGCAAGTACCCGACGCTGGACGCGACGCACTTCACCGTGAAGGGCTACGGCCCGACCGTGCCGATCGCGCCGAACACGAGCGTGCTGGGCAAGGCGAAGAACCGCCGCGTCGAGTTCAAGGTGACGAACACCGAGGCGCTCAAGATCGAGCGCGAGAAGCGGCACTTCCTCAAGGCCGGCGAGGGCGCGCCCGCCGACACGACGAAGCACTGATTCCCGCCGCTGACGCCGACGCCCCGCCGCTTCGCGCGGCGGGGCGTCGCGCGTTCCACGAGGGACGCACGCCGGACCGCGCGGCTTGAGCCTCGAGCGACTCAGACTTCCGCGGCGCATGTCATCCGAGCGACGCACCCGGGGCTTCGGTGGGCGCCATGCTCGCACGTGACCCGTCGCTCCCTCCCGCTCCCGAGAGTCCCATCCCCGCGCTCTCGCCCGTGCTGTGCGTGGCGCCCGCCTGCGCCCCGGGTACTGCGTGGTGCGCGAGGCACTCAGGCTGGCGCGGGGATCGTGGTGGTGCGGGGGGCGAGCTGGCGCAGGGCGTGGCGGACGCGCTGCTCGAGCGGGGCGTCGGGGATCGCATCGCAGGTGGCGGCAGCGCGCCTGGCTTCGTCGGTGCGGAAGCCCATCGCGCGCAGCCACGGGATCACGTCGGCCCCGGCCGGCGTCGAGCTCGCCGTGCGACCCGCACGGGCCCCGGCCTGGCGTTCTCGGGCCGCGGCGCGCCGGCTGTCGATGAAGCCTCGGCCGAACGTGCGCTCGGCCTCGAGCTGGTTGTGCGCCCGGCAACGCAGCCGCAGGTTGGCGGCGCTCGCCTCGCCGCCGCGCGCCACCGGCGTCACGTGGTCGAACTCCAGTGCGCGGCGCGACTCGCAGCGATGCCCCGCATCGCCCACGAACGTGCAGCGGCCGCCGTCGCGGCTCCAGACCTCGCGGCGTACCGCGGCCGGCACGTAACGCCCCCGCGGCGCGCCTCGGCGGGGGCGCGTGCGCGTGGCGACGGCGAACCGGCGGCGCTCGAGGCCGGCGATCAGCGCGTCCAGCGCGCGCTCGAGGACGCCGGCCACGTCGCCGGGTGCGAGCGCGTGGCCGAGCAGGTCCTGCGCGTAGGCGAGCTTGTCGCGCGCCGCCTGCGACAGCGTCACCTGCAGCGCGAACCGCTGCGGCGACAGCGGCACGACGCGGGCGGGCGGGGCGAGCCTCGCCACCGCAACATGCCCCGGGGCATGTTCGGGTGCGCGTGCGCGGCCGGGCGCCCCACCGGCGGCGAGCTCCATGGCCGGCGACGCCACCGGTTCCAGGCGCGTCGGAACGTCGGGCCTCGGGGCGCGCTCGGCCACGAGTTGCTCGATCGCGGCCTTGGTCGCGTGCGCCGCAGCCGCGAGCAGCTCGGCGGCGTTCTCGGGCGTCAGGTGCGGCGCCAGGAGCACCACGCCGCTCAGGTGCAGCCGGCCGTCCGCCACCATCTCGAGGATCTCGGGATGCGCACGAGCCACGCGGGCTGCCTGGATGCGCTTCGCCGCGGCGTCCTCGGAGAAGTGCAGGACGTCGACGCACCATGCGAACAGGCTGGGGTAGCCGGCGGGCCGGTAGAGGCGGCGCTCGTCCACCTCGGCCAGGTGCGCGAGCAGCTCGGCGGTCGTGACGCGGTCACGGGCGACGAGCGTTTCCAGGTTCCGGAGCAGGATGTGGTCCGGCAGCAGGGTCAGCGAGTGGCGCGCCTTCATCGCGGGACTCCGCGGGGGCGGACGCTCGGGGCACCGGTATGCATAACACGCGCG
>JBAIWU010000722.1:0-2288 GCA_037917155.1 Candidatus Eiseniibacteriota bacterium | reverse complement strand
GCGAGAGCACGTCCTCCGCCAGCTCGACCGTGATCTCCTGGTGCGTCAGCGACGCGACCGCGAGCAGCCGCACGAGGCAGCCCTCGAGGTCGCGGACGTTGCCGCGGACGCGGTCCGCGATCAGCAGCAGCACGTCGTCCGCGGGCCGCATGCCGGCGCCCTCGAGCTCGCAGCGGTTGTGCAGGATCGCGATCCGCGTCTCGAGGTCGGGCTGCTTGATGTCGGCGATCAGGCCCTGGTTGAAGCGCGAGATGAGCCGCTCCTCCAGCCCGCCGATGTCCTTGGGCGCCTTGTCCGCGGTGACCACGACCTGCTTGTGGGCGTCGCGGAGCGCGTTGAACGTGTAGAAGAACTCCTCCTGCGTGCTCTCCTTGCCGGCGAGGAACTGCACGTCGTCGATCAGCAGCAGGTCGACGCCGCGGTACTTGTTGCGGAACGCCAGCGTCTGGCCGTGCTGGATCGAGAAGATCATCTCGTTCGTGAACCGCTCGGCCGGCACGTAGTGCACTCGGGCCTCGGGACGCGACTGCTTGACCGCGTGGCCCACCGCGTGCAGCAGGTGCGTCTTGCCGAGGCCGGAGCCGCCGAAGATGAACAGGGGGTTGTAGACCTGGCCCGGCCGCTCGGAGACCGCGCGGCAGGCGGCGTGCGTGAAGCGGTTGCTGCCGCCGACCACGAAGCTGTCGAACGTCAGCCGGGGGTTGAGCTGGCTCTCGAGCCAGAGTCTCCCGGCCGGACCGGCGTTCGCGGACGTCACGGTCGGGGCGGGAGCCGCGGTCGGGGCCGGGCGCGCGTCCGTGGGGGACGTGGCCGCCGGGGGAAGGGGCTCCGGCTCGCGGGGGGTGAAGCGGATGTCGGGGGTGGCACACATCACGTCGCGCAGGGCGCCACGCAGCGTGCCGAGGTGATGCTCGTGAATCCAATCGACGAAGAATGCGTTGGGGACTTCGAGGTCCACGCGGTGGGGGCCGAGCTCGCGTGCGACGATGGGACGAAACCACGTGTCGAACGCCTGGTGACTGCCGAGCCTGCTCCTGACGGTGTCGAGGACCTGTTCCCAGAGACGCGTCAACTCCTCCGGTTCCACTGGCTGGACGGCCATTTCCACGGTCCTTGCAGAATGGTTCGCAGGTTTGTCCACAAGGCTGGGGGCGGCGGGAGAGTGGTATTCCTTCGCGCCCTCGGGCCTGGCGGGGGGAACTTTGTGGATTGTTGACAGGGCAATTACTCACAATGAATGCAACAAATGTAACTGCTTGCGTTTCAGTGTGATAACGCCTGTTCCGGGGATTCTCCTCCACAGGTTGTCCACAGCGCCTTCCGATCCGAACCCGAAGCGATCGGTGCCGGCCGTCACGGCGGTCCGGCAGGTGCGGTAAGTACTTGGATCAGTTGTGATTGAGTAGGTGACCAGGGTGCTTCGCCTGGGCGAGCCGTGGGGATCGTGGGCGAAGGCCGATCAAGCTAGCACCGGCTCCGCGAGCCGCCAAGAGCCGAGAAGAGCGTCTCGCAACCGACGTGCTGCCTTCGCTTTGCCGGATGGCCCCGGGACGGCTGGCCGCGTGGCTCGAGGCGGCCGCGGCGTCAGAACGGGAAGTTCGCGCCCAGGACCAGCTTGGGATGCCGGTCGACCGGGTCGCTCAGCGGCTCCTGCACCTCGACCAGCGCGCGGAACGCGGCATTCGGGCGCACGTCGAGGCCGAGGCGGAGCTGCAGCGACGAATCGGTGGTGGTGATCGCGTTGATGTCGCTGCGCGTGTACAGCAGCACCGCGCCGCCATAGGGCACCAGCTCGGCGCCGCCGCGCAACGTACGGGTGATGCTCGCGACCGCCAGCGGCCCGACCGCGAGCACGTTGAGCTGGTCCGCGCTGCTGATGCCGAGCGCGGCGCCCAGCGCGAGGTCCACGGGGAACGTCGCGCTCGCGCGCGCGACCATCGCCTTGAGGTCGCCGCCCACGTGCACGGTCGTGCGGTTGTGCCCGCCCGCGTCCAGCCGCGAGAGGCCGCCCTGGAAGCCGAAGTCGACGCCCGGGTAGAAGCTCAATCGCAGCTGCGTGAGCGCTTCGGACTGATGGGACGTGAACCCGGCGTACAGGCCGAACAGGCGTTGATCGACGGGCACCACGTCGGCGCCGCCGAGCTGGCCGAACACCTGGGCGTGGGCGGGACACGCGGCCGCCAGCAGCAGCGCCGCGATCGGAGCGAGCAGGCGTTTCACGGGGCATCTCCCTGAATGTTTGTCCGCGTTCGTCCCTGAACGAACCCGGGGAGCACGGCCGCACCGTG
>JBAIWU010000721.1:0-3815 GCA_037917155.1 Candidatus Eiseniibacteriota bacterium | reverse complement strand
GGCCCTCCCCCGTGTTCGGGCTGCGCTACTCCTCGCGCAGGAAGCCCAGGACGTCCTGCACGTGTCCGTCCACCTTCACCTTGGGGTAGATCTGCGCGATCCGCCCGGTGCGGTCGATGATGAACGTCGTGCGCTCGATCCCGAGGTACTTCTTTCCGTAGAGGTTCTTCTGCTTGTACACGCCGTACGCCTTCGACACCGACGCGTCCTCGTCGGAGAGCAGGTCGAACGGCAGCTTGTGCTTCTCGCGGAACTTCTGGTGCGAATCGACCGGGTCGTTCGAGATCCCGAGGATCACGGCGCCGGCCTTGTCGAACTCCTCGCGCAGGTCACGGAAGCCGCAGGCCTCCTTCGTGCATCCCGGCGTCTCGTCCTTGGGGTAGAAGTACAGCACGACCGTCTTCTTGCCCTTGTACTGCTTGAGCGAGACGGGCTCGCCCGCCGTGGACGGCAGCGAAAAATCGGGAGCGGGCTTGCCGATCACCGGCAGCAGGCTGGCAGTGGCCATGCGCGCGACCTCCGAACGCGCGCCCGGGCTCCCGACGGGAGCCCGGGCCGGGGGCGACGGCGTCGCCCCGGTCGTTGGGGTGGGGACTACCGCGAGACCGGCTGCATGGCGAGCGCGCGCTCGAGATTGCGCTCGACCACACCCCAGTCGAGATTGTCGAAGAAGGCCTCGATGTACTTGGCGCGCGCGCGGCCGTAGTCCAGCCAGTATGCGTGCTCGTAGACATCCAGGGCGAGGATGGGCGTCGCGTTCCAGAGCGGGAACGTGTTCTGCGCGTCGCCGACGACCGTGGTCAGGATGTCGAGGTCGTGGTCGTACGCGAGCCACACCCAGCCGCGGGCCGCCAGCCCGGATGCCTTGAAGTCCGCGAGCCACGCGTCGTAGGACGGGAAGTCGCGGGCGATGCGCTCGGCCACGCGCGGACCCGGCGCGCCGCCGTTGCCGCCGAGGTGGCCGAAGTAGAGCTCGTGGTTCTTGACGCCGCCGATCGCGAACGACAGGTCGACGCGGAGCGAGCGCAGGTCGCTGAAGATCTGGTTGGCCGTCGAGCGGTCGACCGAGTCCAGCTTCTTCTGGATCTCGTTCGTCTTGGCGACGTAGCCCTTGTACAGCTCGTAGTGCTCTTCCTGCGTGCGCTTGGAGATGCCCTTCAGTTCGCGGATGGAGGCGAACGTCTTCGGGGTGAGGTCCTTCCAGGCCATGATGTCCTCCGTGCGGGCCGAGGGTGCTTGAGCCCGGCCTCGGGGCACCGCCCGATGCGTTCAGGCGCCAGGGGCGGAGACTAGGCGGGCGTGGGAGTCGGGTCAACCACACGGTGAGATTCGCCCGGCGCGTCGCGGTTTCGCGCGAAATGCGCCGCCCGCCGCCGCGGCGCGCCCCGGCCGCGGGCGCACGAGCCATTGACCCGGGCGGGCGCCGGCCCCTAGCCTTCGCGCACCCGGCCCGCGACCCGTTCGTCCCCCCGGAGGGCACATGAGCTGGATCCCTCGCGTCCCACCCGAGGCCGCCCCGTCCGAGTTGCGCGCGATCTACGACCGCATCCGCGCGCGCGCCACCTCCCAGCGCGTCGCGCACATCTGGCAGGCCTGGGGCACGCACCCGGCCGGCCTCGAGACCGCGTTCGCCACCTATCGCGCTCTCATGGACGACCCCGCGCCCCTGACCGCGGTGCAGGCGGAGATGATCGCGCTCGTGGTCTCGGCGACGAACGGCTGCGCCTACTGCGTCTCGCACCACGGGCCGCGGCTCGCGCGCCTCGCCGGCGAGGCGCTCGCGCGCGACGTGGCGAACGACTACCGCGGCGCGAACCTGGCCGCGCGCGACCGCGTGCTGCTCGACGCCGCGGTGGCGATGACGTGCGAGCCGGCGGAGCGACGGCGGGAGGACATCGAGCGGCTGCGCGAGTACGGCTTCGACGACTTGGGGATCCTCAAGGCGGTCGAGATCACGGCGTTCTACAACGGCGTCAACCGCCTCGTGCTCGCGCTCGGGATCGAGCTCGAGCGCGGCCTGCCGAGTTGGGCGTTCGGCGCGCAGGTCTGACGCCGCCGGCGGCGACGGCGGGCGCCGCGCCCGCCGTCCGTCGCGCCGCTCAGGCCCAGCCGCCCTCGAGCATGGCGCGCGTCTCCTCGACCGCGGCGCGCCAGATCGCGAACATCGCGTCGTCCTCGCGCTGGTAGCGTCCCGCGAAGTTGCCGTCGCCGAGCCGTTCGCGGATCGCCCGCGGCCCGAGGTGCGTCCACTCGGCGTACGGCTGCGGCGGCTTCGCCTCGCCGGGCATGCCGATGTTCTCGAGCCGCGTCCAGGGGAAGTTCTCCATCCACGACGCGTGCGAGGCGACCGGGTCGACCTGCTGCACCGCGGCCCACACGCGCGGCGCGTTCCACCAGTTGTGCCACTTCACCTGCGCGCCCGCGTGCGCGCCCACCCACTCGAACGCCGCCGACTGCGCGGGGCCGTTGCCGCCGTGGCCGTTCACGACGAGGATGCGGCGGAACCCGTGCGCCTGCAGCGAGTCGAGCGCGTCGCGCACGATCGCGCACAGCGTCTCGACGCGCAGCGAGACCGTGCCGGGGTAGGCCATGAAGTTGGGCGTGATGCCGTACGCGACCGCCGGGAACACCGGCACGCCCGTCGGCTCGGCCGCCTCGGCCGCGACGCGCTCGGCGAGGATCGAGTCCGTCGCCAGGCTCAGGTACGCGTGCTGCTCCGTGCTGCCGACGGGCAGCACCGCGCGGTCGTCGCGCCGCAGGTACGCCTCGACCTGCATCCAGTTCATCGCCGCGATCCTCATGACGCCGTCCTCGCCTCCTCGTAGATCGCCACCAGGCCCGCGACGTGCACCGCGGGATCCGTCATCCGCCGCACGCGCTCGCGCCCGGCCTCGCCCCAGCGCACGGCGGCCGGGTCGTCCAGTGCCCGCGCCGCGAGCGCGGCGAAGCCGGCGTCGTCGCCGGGCGCCGCCACCAGCCCGGTGACCTCGTGCTCGACCAGCTCGGGCAGCGCGCCCACGCGCGTCGCCACGACCGGGCGCGCGTCGAGCAGCGCCTCGGCGACGCTGTAGCCGAACGTCTCGGGGAACAGGCTCGGCGACAGCACGCACGCGGCGTGCTCGCGCAGGGCGCGCAGCGGCGCGCCCGTGCGGTGCCCGAGCAGCCGCATCCGCGGCCCGCTCCGCGCCGCGAGCCAGCCCTCCATGGGCCCGCCGCCCGCGACGAGCAGCGGCACGGGCGCGATGCGCGCCGCGATCGCCGGCAGGGCGCGCACGCCCTTCTCGGCCGAGAGCCGGCCCATGAAGAGCGCGTAGCGCCCCGGCGCGTCGGCCGGGCGCGGCTCGCCCGGCTCGGGCTCGACGCCGTGCGGCAGCAGCCGGATGCGGGCGGCATCCGCCCCCAGTGAGGCGGCCTTGTCGCGCGCGAACGCCGACTGCGCGATCCACAGGCGCACGTTGCGGTAGGCGCCGAGCGCGTCGTGCAGGTACGCCTCGGCCGCGGCGACGACGCTCTTCGCGTGCGAGTCCTGCACGCAGCCGACCGTCGCGGCGTGCCAGTGCGCGCCGCCCCGGCATCGCTCGCAGACCGCGCCGCGCGCGAACAGCAGGCGGTTCGTGCACCACGGCTTGAAGTCGTGCAGCGTGTACACGACCGGCACGCGCGCGCGCTCGAGCACGCGCAGCACGCTCGGCGTCAGGTAGCGGCTCGGCGCGTGCACGTGCGCGACGTCGGGCCGGACCGCGCCGAGCAGGGCGCGCAGCGCGCGCGCCGCCGGTCCCGACCCCAGCGCCCGCGGCAGGTGCGCGAGCTGCTCG
>JBAIWU010000720.1:0-1594 GCA_037917155.1 Candidatus Eiseniibacteriota bacterium | reverse complement strand
TGGTTGCAGATGCGCGGCAGGTAGAAGAAGACCAGGCGCTCGATCGCCTGCATCTGCACGCGCTGCTCGGGCGAGAGCGCCTCGAGGTTGGGGTCGTTCGCCGCGTAGACCTTCGAGCCGCCGAGGTCGTCGTCCCAGTTCGGGCCCGCCTCGATGTCGATCTGCTCGCCGGTGACCAGCGACACCGGCACCGCCGTCGGCTGGTCGTCGCCCTCGGGCGCGTTGAAGAGCTCGTCGTAGCGGTACGTCCACGGCTCGTAGTAGTCGTCCATGCTCGGCATGGACGGGTTGTGGAAGATGTTCACGACGATGCGCGCCTTGCCCGTCGAGCGCAGGCGCAGGTCCTTGCCGTCGGTCTCCCAGCCGCCGCGGTAGGCCTCCTGGTCCTCCCAGCGCGTCGGGTAGCCCGTGCCGGGCTTGGTCTCGACGTTGTTCCACCACATGTATTCCGTGCCGGGACGGTCGGTCCACACGTTCTTGCACGCGATCGAGCACGTGTGGCACCCGATGCACTTGTCGAGGTGGAAGACCATCCCGATCTGCGAGCGCACGTCCATGGCCGTCACCACCTGAGTTCGGGGAGCCTGCGCACGTAGACGTGCGTGTCCCGGTTGCAGCCGACCGGGCCCCAGTAGTTGATGTGGTACGTGAACTGCCCGTACCCGCCGACCATGAGGTTCGGCTTGAGGCGCGTGCGCGTCAGGCTGTTGTGACCGCCCGCGCGCCGGTTGCCGCGCAGCGGCGACTTCGGCACGCCGTACGTGCGCTCCGGCGAGTGGTAGATGATGCAGACGCCGCGCGGGATGCGCGCCGAGACGGCGGCGCGCGTCACGACGACGCCGTGGTCGTTGTGCACCTCGACCCAGTCGTTGTCGGCGATCCCGATCGAGGCCGCGTCCGTGTCGTTGATCCAGAACGGCTCGCACCCGCGCGAGAGCGTCGTCATCCGCTGGTTGTCCCCGTACGTCGAGTGGATGTGCCACTTGCCGTGCGGCGTCAGGTAGTTGAGGAGGAGCGTCGGCCCGTCCTCCTTCGAGACGACGAGGTCCGAGTAGTGCGCGGGCTGCGGCTTCGGCTTGTAGGTCGGCAGGTGCTCGCCGAACTGCAGGTAGCCCGGGTGGTCGAGGTAGAGGTGCTGGCGCCCGGTCAGCGTGCGCCACGGCACCATGCGCTCGCGGTTGTAGGTGAACGGCGCGTACGCGCGGCCGCCGGTCACGAGCCCCGACCACATCGGGCTGTTGAGGAGCCGGCGCGGCTGCGCCTGGAGGTCGGCGAAGGTCGTCCGCACGCCCCGCGTCCTCTCGGCCAGGTCGCGCAGGGAGAGCCCCGTCTTCTCCTCCAGGTTCGCGTAGGACCGGTAGGCCAGCTCGCCGTTCGTCGTGGAGGCGAAGCGCAGGACCGCGTTGCACGCGTCCACGTCCCGGGCGATGGAGGGGTAGGCGCCGCCGCCCCACGTCTCCGTGGGCCCCTCGCGCACCGCGGCGTCGTAGACGTCCTCGACCTTGTAGCCGGTGCCGTGCGCGGAGAGCCCCGAGCTGCGGACCAGGGGCCCCAGGGAGCAGTAGCGGCGGTGGAGGTTGACGTAGTCGCGCCG
>JBAIWU010000719.1:0-1842 GCA_037917155.1 Candidatus Eiseniibacteriota bacterium | reverse complement strand
CGGCGGCAGGGCTCGCGTCGTGGCCGCGCCGCGCCATGTCGGCGCGGGCGGCGGTCGCCGCGGCGCTGGCGGCGCCCGCGCCGTTCTCGCTCGGCGGGCTCTTCCTCGTCTTCCTCAAGGTGGGCGCGGTGCTCTTCGGCAGCGGCTACGTGCTGCTCGCGTTCCTGCGCGCGGACCTCGTGCAGCGGCTCGGCTGGCTCACCGAGCGGCAGCTGCTCGACGCAATCGCGGTGGGGCAGGTGACGCCCGGGCCGGTGTTCACGACCGCGACGTTCGTCGGCTGGCTGCTCGCCGGGCCGCGCGGGGCGGCGGTCGCGACGGGCGGGATCTTCCTGCCGGCGTTCGTGTTCGTCGCGCTCACGGGCCCCCTCGTGCCGCGACTGCGCGCCTCGCGCACGGCCGGCGCGGCCCTGGACGGCGTCAACGCGGCCTCGCTCGCGCTGCTAGCGGTGGTGCTCGTCCACCTCGCGCGCGCGGCGCTCACCGACGCGCCGTCGTGGGCGATCGGCCTCGCCGCCGCCGCGGCGCTGTTCGCCCTGCGCGCCAACGCCGCGTGGCTCGTGCTCGCGGGCGGCGCCGCGGGCCTGCTCGTGTCGCGGATGCGCTGAGACGCCGGGGGAGCGCCCGGGGGCCGGCCACTCCCGATCAGCGATAGTGGGCCTTCAGCCGGCCCCACGTGGACGCACGCGCCGGCGTGGGCGCGAGGTCGACCAGGTCCATCACGATTCCGTCCGAGCCGATCCAGTGCTGCTCCCCCACGAAGCTCGGATACATATCGCTTCCGAGGGTGAACGCGACGTTCGCCTGGCAGGACGGATGCGACACCGGGATCTCGATCCGGATGGCGGTGAAACGGGCGTCGCCCGGGACTGCGAAGTCGCAGTGCGTCCAGATCGAGTAGCCGCAGTCGGAGGTCGTGCCGTAGACGTAGGACGCCACCGGCACCGCGCCCGAGAGGTTCTCGAACGTCACCGTGGCCGCGCTCGCGCTGGACGCGACGTCGGACGGCCCGTACCACAGGACGTCGAACGCCAGCGTTTCGCCCGAACCGTCGAGGTCGTGGAGCGCGAACGCCTGGCCCGCCGGTGCCTGGATGCGGACGACGACCACGTCGCCCGCGCTCAGCGTCGCCGTGAACGGGGCGCTCGTGTAGCCGCCGCCCGGGATGACGATGGAGTCGCGCAGCATCGGCGTGCCGCTGGTGGGGAAGTACACCTGGTGTGTGAGGCTCGTGACCGTGATGGGCGGCACCGCGATGGTCGCCGCGCCGGCGCGGGCCGCCGCGAGCGAGAGGGCGAGGACGGCGGCCGTCGCCAGGATCGACGTGCCGCGGACGAAGCGCGTGTGCGTGGTCATGCTGCCTCCAGTCCGGGCGCGGGGGAACGGGCCGGAGCGGCGCCCCGCGGGGGAGACACGCGCCGCATCTTGAACACCCACGAGCGTAGCACCGGGGGCGCGCGCGTCCGCGTCGAAAGTTCGTCGCCGGCCGCGAGAGCCTGCCGAGACCGGCTTCGCAGTGGCGACGCGCTTGCGCCGGACGCTACACTGCGGCGCACGTTCCAACACTCGCACCGGAAGGGGGTGATCGGATGAGCCAGGCACGTCTTACCACGCCGCTCGTGCGCGAGCACGGGGCGCTGCGCCCGGCCTCCTGGGAGGAGGCGCTGGGCCGCGCCGCCGCCGGCTTCGCCGCTGCGCGCGCGAAGGGCCCGCACGCGTTCGGGCTGTTCAGCTGCTCCAAGGCCACGAACGAGATGAACTTCGCCGCGCAGAAGTTCGCGCGGCAGGTCATGGGCACCAACAACGTCGATTCCTGCAACCGCACCTGACACGCGCCCAGCG
>JBAIWU010000718.1:0-2751 GCA_037917155.1 Candidatus Eiseniibacteriota bacterium | reverse complement strand
ACCGGATGGGTCTCGAGGACGGCGCGCGCTGGGCGGTGGTGCACGCGGGAGCGACGGCGCCCTCGAGGAGGTACGCGCCGGAGCGCTTCGCGGAGGCGGCCGCGGCGCAGCGCGCGGCGCTCGCGCTCGCCCCGGGCCAGCGGCCCGACTCGCTCTCCGCCGCGATGCGCACGCGCCTCGCCGACTACGAAGCGCGTGCGGCGCGGCCCGCGCCCGCCCGGCCGTAGCGGCGCCGCCGCTCAGCGGTAGCGGCTCTTGAGCGCGCCCCAGGTGGAGGCGCGCACGGGCGTGGCCGCGCCGGGGCAGGATCCGTAGCGCCAGCCGTTCCAGGCGATCGGCTGCTCGCTCCTCCCGATCGGGAACGTCCAGTCCGACTGGTCGCTCGCGACGAAGAGGTCCGCCGCGACCTGCGCGGGCAGGCAGCACCCGTCGCAGACGCCGCCGCCGACGGTGCGCGTGTTCCGCAGGGTGCAGCGGATCACGTAGTACTCGTGCCCGGCGAGCAGGTTCACGGGGTCGCCCGCCGCGGGCAGCAGGTCGACGTCCTGCAGGCCGACCTCGCTGGTGTCGACGCGGTCGATCGTCGGGTGCAGCGTGGTCTGCACACGGTACGGGAGCGCGTCGAGGCTGCTGCCGCCCCAGGGGTCCTCGACCGTCGTCGAGCTCGCCCACGGCTCGAGCGAGAAGTCCGAGCTCGCCGTGAGCGCGCCCGCGCGCGGCTGGCCGGCGCGGAGGTCCCACCAGGGCGCGAGCCGTGGCGGATAGCAGCCGCCCCAGCAATTGACAACCTCGCCCATCGTGATGCCCAGCGTGACCTTGAGCTCGGTCACGTGCGTCAGGTCCATGGTCGGCACGAACGTCACGACGAACGTGTTCGAGCCGGCGTTCGTGTTGCAGTCGAACAGGCGGTTCGCGAGGCCACCGCGCGAGGGCGCGTCGTCCCAGCCGACGTGCACGCCGCCCTGCGCCCAGGCCCCCGCGGGCAGTGCCAGCAGGGCCACCATCGATAGCCAACGCAGCATGTGGGGCTCCTCCCGTGGTTCGGCGCCGGGATCGGGGGAACATCATTCTACGCTCCGCGCGCCCTGCGCGCCCCGCGCGCCCCGCGCGCCCCGCGCGTCCCGTCGCGTCCCGTCGCGAGCCGGTGCCGGGTCGGTCCGGTCGCCGCCCTGCGCCGTTCGGCGCTCTGGACCGCGCCCGCGCGCGCGACGTACCCTCGCCCGCCCATGCCCACGCCGCACGTCTCCCTGCGCGGGATCACCCGCCGCTTCGGTACGCTGGTCGCCAATGACCGCGTGTCGCTGGAGATCACCCCGGGCGAGATCCACGCGCTCGTGGGCGAGAACGGCGCCGGCAAGAGCACGCTGATGAAGGTGCTCTACGGCCTGCTGCCGGCCGACGAGGGCACGATCGAGGTGGGCGGCGAGCGGGTCCGGTTCGCGAGCCCGCTCGACGCCATGCGCCGCGGGCTCGGCATGGTGCACCAGCACTTCATGCTGGTCGACACGCTGAGCGTGGCGGAGAACGTCACGCTGGGGCGCGAGGTCGGCGCCCGGCTCGGCCTGCTCCACCCCGACGCGGCCGAGCGCGAGGTCGCGGCGCTGGCCGCCCGTTACGGCCTGCCCGTGGATCCGCGCGCGACGATCGCGCAGGTCTCGGTGGGCGCGCAGCAGCGGGTCGAGATCCTCAAGGCGCTCTACCGCGGCGCGCGCGTGCTCATCCTCGACGAGCCCACCGCGGTCCTGACGCCGCAGGAGGTCGACGAGCTGTTCGGCGTGCTGCGCGCGCTCAAGGCCGACGGCGTCTCGATCGTGCTCATCACGCACAAGCTCGCCGAGGTGAAGGCGCTCGCCGACCGCGTCACGGTGATGCGCGGCGGGCGCGTCGTGGGCGAGGGGCTCGTCGCCCAGACGAGCATCGAGCGCATGGCCGAGCTCATGGTCGGGCACGTGCCGGCGCCGCTCGCCGCGCGCGCCGAGCGCGCGCCGGGCGCGCCCGTGCTCGAGGCCGAGGCGCTCGAGGTGCTCGACGACCGCGCGCTGCCCGCGCTGCGCGGCGTCACGTTCGCCGTGCGCGAGGGCGAGATCGTCGGGATCGCGGGGGTCGAGGGCAACGGCCAGCACGAGCTGGTCGAGGCGCTCGCCGGCCTGCGCCCGCCCGCGCGCGGCGCGATCCGGATCGGCGGCCGCGCCGTCAGTGGCGCGAGCGCGCGCGAGCACCGCGAGGCCGGGCTCGCCCACATCCCGAGCGACCGGCTGCGCCGCGGCCTCGTGCCCGAGATGACGCTGGCCGAGAACCTCGTGCTCGGCCGCCAGCGCGAGCCCGCCGCGGGCGTCGGCCCGTGGCTCGGCGGGCACACGCTCGAGGCCGCCTCGCGCGCGCCGCTCGAGGAGTACGACGTGCGGCCGCCCGACCCGGCGCACCTCGCGGGCCGGCTCTCGGGCGGCAACCAGCAGAAGCTGATCGCCGCGCGCGAGCTCTCGCGCGGCGCCCGCGCGCTGCTCGCCGCGCACCCCACGCGCGGCGTCGACCTGGGGGCGATCGACTTCATCCACCGCCGGCTGCTCGCCGAGCGCGACGCGGGCCGCGGCGTGCTGCTCGTCTCGAGCGAGCTCTCCGAGATCCTCGCGCTCGCCGACCGCATCCTCGTCCTCTACGAGGGCCGCATCGTGCACGGGACCACGCCGCGCGAGACCGACGAGCGCACGCTCGGCCTGCACATGACCGGGCGCGCCACGCTGATCGACGCGC
>JBAIWU010000717.1:0-6802 GCA_037917155.1 Candidatus Eiseniibacteriota bacterium | reverse complement strand
CTTCGCCGGCCGGCGGGCGGCCGTCTTCTTCCTGCTCGCCGCGCGCGCGGCCTTCGACGCGCGACGCGGGCCGGCGGCCGTGGCGCGCCTCGGCGCCGTCCGTCCCGCACGCGGCGCGCTCGCGGCGGCCGCCGCGACAGGCGCGTGCACGGCAAAGAGCGCGCCCTGCGGATCCACGAGGCGAGCCACCCAGTCGCCGCCCGGGACCTGCATCGGCGCGGTGACCACGCGTCCGCCGCCCGCCTCCATCGCCGCCGCGGCGCGATGGGCGTCCGCCACTTCGGCGTAGGGCAGCCAGTGGCACGGCGCACCCTGGCGATGCGGCCACGTGTACATGCCGCCCAGCCCGTGCCCCGCGAGCCCGTACATCACGTACGAGCCCATCTCGCCCATGTCCATCGATCCGGTGCGCTCCCAGCCGAACAGCTCGGCGTAGAAGCCGAACGCCGCATCGGTGTCGGAGCACACGAGCTCGTGCCACGAGAACTCGCCGCGCTGTTCCGGCCCCGCGGGCGGCGTGGCGCCGAGCGGCTCGTACACGCCGAACACCGCGCCCTGCGGATCCTGCAGGATCGCGAAGCGACACACGCCCGGGATCTCCGACGCGGGACGCATCACGCGGCCGCCGAGCCGGGCCGCCTGGTCGACCGTCGCATCGATGTCGGTCGTGCCGATGTAGCTCGTCCAGTTCGGGGGCGCGCCCATCGTCGCAGCCTCTTCCGAGAGGCGCATGATCCCGGCGCGGGGAACGCCACCGGAGGCGAGCAACGTGTAGCCGGGATCCGTGGACGAGGGATCCACCTGCCAGCCCACCACGCGGGGATAGAGAAGGAGCGCTGCGGCGGGGTCCGGCGTCATCAGGTCGTGCCAGAGGAACCGGCCGCGGACGGGGGCCTGCGACATGCTGCCCTCCTCGAGCAAGGGTCGACATCCACATCGCCGCGGGCCCCGCGCGAGGCGGCCCGCGGGGCGACTCTACTCCCGCTCCGGGGCCGGCCTCGACTGGATTCGGCCGGCCCGCTCCTGCAGCGGCCGGAGCCATCGTAGACGGCCGACGACGCGGTGCGCCCTCAGGGGAGGTGCCGCGCGACGCGACGTCGCGACGCCGCCGGCGTCCATGCGGAGAACGTGCGCCCCCGGCACGTCGCGCACGAGGGTGACGGAGGCGAGGAACGAAGGCTCAGTCGTGGGCGAACGTGCCCACGAGCTCGGCGCTCGCCAGTACGTGCCCCTTCATCGCCGCGAGCAGCGCGGCGCGCGTCGGCGCGTGCAGGTCCGGCAGCACCGTGTCGAGCGCGTAGAGACGATGGAAATAGCGATGACGCCCGATCGGCGGGCACGGGCCGCGATAGCCGGTCGCGTGCCAGTCGTTGCGGCCCTCGCGCGTTCCCGGGGGCAACGCGCCGCTCCTCACGCCCTCGGCCAGCGACGTCGTGCCCGTCGGCAGGTCGTAGAGCACCCAGTGGGTCCAGATCATCTTCGGCGCCGCGGGATCGGGCGCGTCGGGATCGTCGACGATGAGGGCGAACGAGCGCGTGCCCGAGGGCGCACCCGACCAGGCGAGCGCGGGCGAGACGTCCTCACCCTTGCACGTGTGGCGGCGCGGGATCTCACGATCCGGTTCGAACGAGGGCGACGTGAGGCGCAGCGTCGCGCGCGGCGCGGGCCGCGCCGCGGCGATGCTCGCGAGCGAGAGCAGCAGCATGAGGGTCTGGCGCATGGGAGGCCTCCGGATGCGGAGCGAAGCGGACGGACGCGCCCCGAGTATGCCGCCCCCGCACCGGCGCGCAACGTCGGGCCGCCGGCCGCCGGGGGCGCGCCTCGCGCCCTCGGACGCATCCGCCGGGCAACCCGAGGCCCGCGAGGGGCGTAGGGGTACTCCATATAATCCACGACGAAGGTCCCCCCGCGGCGCGCCCTCCCGAGGACCCGGGCGGAGCGGCCACCGGCCGAGCAGCAACGATGCCGTCCCGGGTGAAGGAGACGATCATGGGCCGTACCCCACGCGCGAGCATGATCCTGCCGCTCGCCCTGCTCTGGCTCCCGGCCGCGTCGCACGCGCAGGGCGGCGGAAGCGATGTCTACTGGCACATCGATCCCGGCGTCCGGACCTGTTCCATGGTCATCGATCCCGCGCTCACGCAGCCGCAGTGGCGGACGTTCACGCGCCAGGTCGGCGACATCGCGAGCTTCAAGCCGCTGGCTTCCGCGGAGCCGCTCGGACGGGGGCGGTTCGCGCTCGGCGTGGACTACTCGAGCACGCCGGTCGACCAGCACGATCCCGCCTGGATCAACACGTTCACGCACCCGGACGTGGACTGTCCGCTCGGCGATGCGATCCACGTGCCCACGCTCCGGGCGCGAGTGGGTGTGTCGGACCGCATCGACGCGGGCGCGTCGTGGACCACCGCGCCCGGCGCCAACTACGGCCTCGTCGCCGGCGAGCTCCAGTACGCGTTCCTCGAGGAGTCCGCGCGCGTGCCCGCGGCGGCGATCCGCGGGTCGATCACGGCGCTCACGGGAGTTCCCGACTTCAACCTCGCCATCTACGGAGTGGACGTGCTCGCGAGCAAGCGGGTCGCGATGTTCACGCCCTACCTCGGCGTCCGCGAAGGCGTGGCCGTGGGAACGGAGACCACGAGCAAGGTCGCCCTCCACCGGGAAGTCGTCCCCATCACGCAGGGATTCGTCGGCACCGCCTGTCGCGTGTGGATGCTCCGCCTCGCTGCCGAGTACGACATCGCGGACGTGAACACGCTCGCGCTCGTGATCGGCGTCCATCCCTGAGGCCGCGAGCGCCCTCCGGCGCGGCCCCGGGTCCGTCACTCCACGACGAGCCCGGGCCGCGCCCGGCGATCGCGCAGGGCGTCGCCGGCGGATGCCGGCCGCGCTGCACCGTCAGGAGCCTCCCCGGCCGGCCACGATCTCCCGGCTCCTCGGCCCGCAGTTGAGCAGCAGGTCGAGCGTCGAGAGGTTGTAGATGAAGTCCCCCCAGAGCTGCGGGTAGACCGGCGGGTGGAAGCGGGCGCGCACGATCTCGATTCCGCGCTCCACGAGGACGCCCGTCCCGATGTGCTTCTCCGCGGAGGAAAGCGTGAGCAGGCGATCGGCGCCCAGCCGCTCGCAGAGCGCCGCGAGCAGCTCCGTCCCCCCGCCGGTGACGCCCAGCTCGGACTGGAGGGTCACGGAGGTGGGCATCGACAGCGCCGCGAGCAGGAATCGAATCAGCTGGATCGACAGCTCGGCGAGCTTCGTGTGGCGCCGCCGGTAGATGGCCTCGATGCCGGGTGCGTAGTCGGCGACGTACGGCGCGTGGACGTAGTTCTGCCGCAGTCCCCCGAGGTGCTTCTCCCGCCACCCGATCGCATCGTGGATCTCGACGTCGCGGATCGACTGGCGTCCGCGATGCCGCCTCAGGACCGGGACGGTCAGCCACAACTCGCCGGTCTCGCTCTTCAGCCGGTTCCGCGTGAGCCACGTGCGACCCGTCGGGAACTGCACGTCGTCGAGCAGGACGAGGTGATCCGCGTGCGCGGCCTTGTGGAAGAAGCCCGGCCACGGCAGGAAGATCGGTTGGTGCACCGCGAGGACGACGCTCATGGCGCCCTCCGTGACCCGGGCGCTCCCGCGACCGCGAGCTCGCGGCGTGCGTGAACCGGCCGGGACGCATCGGGAACCCGGGCGAGCCGATCGCCCATGGAAGCTCGCGCGGCGGGTCCCGGCGCGACGGTACCGCAATCCGCCTGCGACGGACCACGACCTCACGATGCTCCTCGACCTGGGGCACTCCGTGTGGGTCGCGGGCCACGAGCCCGGGCAGCTCTAGACGTGATCGCAGAGCTCGCGCAGCAGCTCGCGGAGCTGGGCGAAGCGCTTCGGTCCCAGCCGCCGGGCCCAGTCGCGCTCGACCCCCGTCACGGCCTCGCGGATCGTCAGGGCGGCCGACCTGCCGCGCGGCGTGAGATGGATGCGCCGGGAGCGCAGGTCCTCCGAGTCATCCCGACGCTCCAGATAGCCGGACCGCTCCAGCTGGCCGAGCAGGTGGTTGATGGACTGCTTGCTCGCGTGCAGACGGGCCGCTAGCTCGGAGGGCTTCATGCCCTGCGGGCCGGGGAACTGGAGGACGTTCAGGTGCGCGATGTCGAGGTCCGCGAACCCGCGCTCGTGCAGCCGCTCGAGCATCCGCCGGCGCACGGATTCCCAGGGGATCCGAAGGAGGGCGCCGATGAGCGGCGGTCCGAAGGGGCCGGAGAGTTTGGTAAAACGACTTGACTTCTGTTCCCGTCGCATAGTAAAGTCACTTTACCAGAACGCGGGTGGGAAGGCCAGTCGATCCGGTGTGGCTCCGCCCGCGGCGAACGCGGTTCTCGAATGGAGACCTCCCGATGAGTCCACGGACCCGCAACCTCCAGGTCAATCCAGCAGACGAAGCTCTCCGCCTCGGACCGCTCGGGGTGCGATTCCTGATCACCGGGGACGACGCCAACGGCACCGTCGCCGCCTTCGAGCTGACCGTGCCCGCGGCGCAGCGGCTGATGGCCCCGGCGCACAGCCACGATCACTACGAGGAGACGGTCTACGGCATCGAGGGCGTGCTCACCTGGACCGTCGATGGCAAGCCGATCGACGTCGGACCCGGGCAGGCCCTCTGCATCCCGCGCGGGGCCGTTCACCGGTTCGACAACAACGGCAGCCAGGACGTCAGGGCGCTCTGTGTCATCACACCGGCCGCGATCGGTCCGCAGTACTTCCGCGAGATCGTCGAGGTGATGAAGGCCGCGGCCGGAGGGCCGCCGGATCGAGTCAGGCTGGCCGAGGTCATGCGTCGCCATGGCCTCACGCCGGCGCCCTAGCGGGCACTCCGAACGCTCCTTCATCGGGAAGCGGATCACCTCGGAAGCGAGCGTCTGGTGCCGTTCTCGATGTCGGGAAGCTTCTGCCGGATCGTGCGCCAGCTCTCGGGCGTGAAGCGGTTCACGACGCACATGCTGCGGCATGCGTACGCTTGCGCGTGGGTGGACGGCCAAGGTAGTCTGGCGGCCCTTCAAGCGCTGCTGGGGCACGCGTCGATCACCACGACGCAACGCTACGGGCGCATCTCGGACTCGATGGCGCGTGCCGAGGTGATGCGGCTGCATTGTGTAGCCAGCGATGCAGCCAGCGAGCAGTGGCCATCGGAGGAATCCGTTGGCTGACATACGGATGGCGGCATAGCCAAGTGGTAAGGCGAGGGTCTGCAAAACCCTTATTCCCCGGTTCGAATCCGGGTGCCGCCTCCAAATGTCTCGTGGTGCCTGAAACTGCGTGCTTGGTGCGGGCCTACGTGCCTGGCCCCGGCCGCGGTTCGGCTGCATACGGAGAGGTCCTCTCCCGACGCTCCCTGGGGCGCCCCGGTCACGCGTCCACGCGGTACTCGGTGATCCCGGCCCGTCAGCCTGTGATAGCCGCCGATCCCGGGTCGAGTAGCGTTGCCTGCCCACGCTCGACGAGCCCCGAGCCAAGCACCTACGCTTCGCTCATGCTCATCCTTCGGTGCACGGCAAAGCTGCTCAAACGCCTCAAGGTCCGCCCGGCGGCCGCGACCTCGCCTTCGACGACGGCGCTCGGCGACTGGTACGCGACGATCCTGCCCGGGCGCCCGGCGCACTTGGTCCTGCTCGTCAGCGAAACAACGCGGCTCCCTGTGGTGCTGCCTGCGCGTGAGCTCTCGACCCTCGCCCAACGGATCCCGGAGGCGATCGTGAGCGTACTTCGCGAGCTCGGGGTTGATCCGGAGGCCATCGAGCGTGAGCGGCAGGCAATGGCGGAGATCGTCGTGGACAAGACCGCGAGCCGCAGCGTGGTGGGCACCATGAACGAGCACGTGTTCCACACGGGCATCATCCGCGAGGCTGAGCCCGCCATGACCGAGCACGCGCTCAGCATGGAGCTGGGCCGGCTGCTCGTGACCATCCCCGGCCACGACTACCAGCATCCGGGTGAGTTCACTGCGCAGATGCTCGGGAGCTCACGGCCCGGATCGGTCCCGCTCGCTACGCCCAGGCAACGGGAGGTCCCCGCGAAGGGCCCCGCCGGCATCTACGAGTTGAAGGTCACGCTTCGGGACACGCGCCCGCCCATCTGGCGCCGGGTCCGGGTTCGGAGTGACGTCACGCTGGCGAAGCTCCACACGATCCTGCAGTACGTCATGGGCTGGACGGACAGCCACATGCACCAGTTCGTGGCGGCTGACAGGGTGTACGGCAGGATCGATCCCGAGTTCCCTGAGTGCGAGAACGAGAAGAAAGCGCTGCTCAACCAGGTGCTCCGCAGACCTAAGGACAGCCTGCACTACGAGTACGACTTCGGCGACGGCTGGGAGCACACCGTGCTGCTCGAGCACGTTCTCGACGCTGAGCCCGGTGGCAAGTACACGTACGTCGTGGATGGGAAGCGAGCGTGTCCGCCGGAGGATTGCGGCGGAACGCCGGGGTACGAGCACCTGCTCGAAGTGCTCGCTGACCCTCGGCACGCCGAGCACGCCGACATGACCGAATGGGTGGGCGCCGCGTTCGATCCCGAGGCCTTCGATCCGGACGAGATCAACCGCGGATTCCATGGTGGCGGGCATGCGCCGCCCTCGGCCAACGCGCCGCGGAGCGAGACTGCGCGCCCGCGCCCGACGAAGCTCAAACCGGTTCGGCCGCGACGCAGTAGCTGACGGCGGCACGCGGGCCAGCCACCGAGCCGTGGGCCCTTCAGTCGAGACTGCGCCGTTCCCAGGAGCGGCGCCGGCCTGCCAGGCTCGGAGCCGCGATAGCGC
>JBAIWU010000716.1:0-4676 GCA_037917155.1 Candidatus Eiseniibacteriota bacterium | reverse complement strand
CAGGCTACCGCGCGGGCCGGCCGTTCCATTTCGCGCGCTGACGACGCGGCCGCACCGCCGAGCCGCCGGCGCGGGGCGCGGCGCGGCTCGCGACGAAAGCGCGACGCCCACCCGCGCGGGCGCGGGTGGGCGTCGTGGACTGCGGAGGAAGCCTGGACTAGCGGTAGATCGACTTCAGGCTGCCCCACGTGGACCGCAGCGTCGGCGTGGCGAGGCAGGTCGGGTTGGCCGGCGAGGCCGAGTTGCGGGGCGCCGGGGCGCCCACGGTGAAATCGGCGCCGTTGTTGTCGGTGTCGGTCATGCCGCCCAGGTTGCGCAGGGCCGCCGTCGAGTTGGACAGCCCGCCCGTGCCCGCGCCGCCCTCGGCACAGTTGGCGGTGCCGTACGACACCTTGTCGATCAGGCCGACTTCGCTGCCGCACGCGACAGCCACGTTGACCGTGTTGAACAGGCCGACCTTGCCGGCCGTGCCGCTCATGTTCGAGCCGAGCGTGGCGTCGGGCGTCGGAAGCGCCGGCAGGGCGGTGTTCGCACCGAACGCGGCGCCGATGAGCATGTAGCTGCAGGGCTGGATGACCGTGCCGGCCGGGAACACGACGTAGTTGGCGCCACCGGTGAACGTGGTGCCCCACGACGACGTGGCCGAGGACGACGCGTACTCGACGGCCCAGTTGCTGATGTCCACCGGGCTGCCGCTCGAGTTGAAGATCTCGACGAAGTCCTGGTTGTACAGGGCGCCGGAGTTGCCGCCGCCGCCATACACCTGGCTGATGCGAAGGGCGCTGGCCGCCATGGCCGCGGACGCGGTCATCGCCACGAGCGCGGTCGCGACGAGAATGGTCGCAATCTTCTTCATGGTCCTCTCCCTCGATGTGGGGGTTCGAGATGCGATCCTTGCGAGGGCCGCACCGCTCATCTGCTACGCGTGCCCGAAGGGCTGGAAGCGACTCCCCCGTGGGGCTTCCCGTCACTCCGGACGGTTGGGTGAATGCCGAAAACAAGTCTAGGCCAGGGCAAGCGGGATCGACAAGGGAACCAAAGGCGAATCCCCGCATGTTCATTGGCCGAAAACGAATTGGCACGGGTGAAAACACCCATTCGCGGGCGAAACGCCCGCGGAACGCCGCGAGGCCGCTCCCCCGAAGGAGAGCGGCCCCGATGTGAACCACGAATGTGGCACTCGCGGCGGGCTTACGTACCCGCGACCGCCGTCGGCGCGGACTTCTGGATCAGGCGCACGGCGTCGGCGAAGCGCGTCGCGCTCGTGGGCGCGCCCAGCACGACCGCGATGAGGTCGCGCCCCTGCGCGCGGATCCAGGTCGCGAAGCAGTAGCCCGCCTCGGAGATGAAGCCCGTCTTGCCGCCGAGCACGTACCAGTTGCCGTAGAGCAGCCGGTCCGTGTTGCGGATGGCATGCGCGCGCCGCTCGGTGCGGAACTCGTACTCGCGCGTCGTGGTGATGGACTGGATGAGCGGATCGTGCGCCGCCGCGTGCAGCATGCGCGCGACGTCGGCCGCGGTCGAGACGTTGTGCTCGTCGAGGCCGGTGAACTCGACGAAGCGCGAGCCCGAGAGCCCCAGCTCGAGCGCCTTGCGGTTCATGCGCGCGACGAAGTCCTCCGGCGCGAGGCCCGACTCGCGCGCGATCACGCGCGTGGCGACGTTGTCGGAGCACATGAGGCTCATGTGGAGCAGGTCGCCCAGCGCCACCTGCTCGCCCCGGCGCAGCTGCGTGTGGCCGGCGCCGCTCAGCTCGGCCTGCGTCACCTCGACCTCGCGCGAGAGGTCCGGCTTCTGCTCGAGGAACACGAGCGCGGTCATCAGCTTGGTCAGGCTCGCGATCGGCACCTGGCTGGCCGAGTTCTTCTCGAACAGCACCTGCCCGGTCGCGGGATCGACCAGGATGGCGTTGCGGGCGTACACGCCCCCGGGCGGCGGGCGCCGGCCGCGGCGGCGGGCGTGCGCGACCCGTCCCCGCGCGGCCTTCGACTTGCCGTGGGCGCTGGCGACGACGACGTGGCGACCGTTGGACGTGTGGGTGGCGGCTTCGGCCGTCGTGGCCTGGCTCGCCGGCAGGGCGAGAAGAACGATCACGCCCAGCGTGCGCAGCGCGCGGAACTCCATGAACCCCTCCCTCAGGGCTCCCCGGCGGGGATGAAAGACCGAACCATCCATGGTATCGGCGAGTATGGCCCCTCGACTGTAGTCAACAGTTCGGCGGCGGAAAAGGAATTTCGGTCACACGCGCGCGCGGGCCGGCCCGGAACGGGCGCCTAGCGCGAGGGCGCACGCACGCGCAGGAAGGCGACGAACCGGCGCGCGGCGTCGAGCGCGAGCGTGTCGGCCTCGACCAGCCGCGCGTAGCGCTCCGGGTCGTGGCACTCGCCGACGAGCCGGGGCAGCTCGACGCGCAGGTCCAGCATGGCCGCGGTCCAGCGCACGGTCTCGGAGTCCGGGTCGAACGCCGCCGCGGCCGCGAGGTTCACCTGCGCCGCGCGCAGCACCTCCGGCACCGAGCGCAGGCGCCGCAGCGCGCGCCGGGCGCGCTCGCAGGGCGAGACGTGCGGCCGCCGGGCCACGTCCATGACCGCGTCGTGCACGAGCGCGCGGTAGGCGCCGGGGTCGCGCCGCCACGTGTCGTCGCGCAGCGGCGCCGCCTCGCGCTCGATGCGCGTGCGCAGCGAGGTGAGCGCGGCCGAGTCGCGCGGTGCCAGCGGCAGGCGTGCGAGCGCCGCGGCCGAGTCGCCCAGCGCCGCGAGCCGGGCCGCGTCCCGCGCGAGCGTGGCCTCCGTGATCGGCTCGAGGCGCTCGTCGCAGTGCGCGAGGCCCTCGCGCGAGCCGAGGTCCGGCCGCGCCGCGAGCAGGTGCGCGCGCCACGAGGTCTCGAGCGCGCGCAGGCGCGCCGCGGGGGGCGCCTGCGCGGCGCCCGCGCCTCCGCTCGCCAGAGCGGCGGCGAGCGCCAGCGCGACGGGGAGGGCGGGGATCGGGCGACGCGGCATGTTCGTCCTCCGGCCGGGCGCGCGTCCGCACGGGACGCGGCGGGCGCACTAGGGCCGCGGCAGCACGTACTCCACGAGCGTCATCGGGTCCTCGACCTTGAGCGGCGAGGTCGCGAGGAACGCCTGCCCGAACTTCACGCCGATCTGCCAGCCCCAGTAGCGCGCGTTGGACTCGAACGCCTCGCGCGGGCGCGACATGGTCGCCGGCCGCGGCCGGTCGGGGTGGTAGAACTGGCTCTGGTGGCAGTCGATCGCCGCGAGCCAGTCCTCGACGTGCTCGCCGATGTCGACGATGAACGTCGGCCGCATCCCGGGCGGGATGAAGTAGAAGTAGATCGCCTTCGCCTGGAAGGGCTCGCCCTCGCACGGCGCCTTGGACAGGTGGGCGAGGTTGAAGGCGTTCGCCACGATCTCGCCGGTCTTGAAGTGGTCGTTGTGCCCCAGCCCGCGCCCGATCGGCAGGTCGTAGTAGGGCGCGAGCACGATCTCGGGCCGGTGGCGCCGGATCATGCCCGCGACCGTGCAGCGGTTCTCGAACGTGTCCTCGATCCGGTTGTCGCCCAGGTCGAGGTTCTCGCGCACGTCGAGCTTGAGGCGCTTCGCGGCCTCGGCGCTCTCGCCCGCGCGGATCTCGGGCGTGCCCCAGCCCATGTCGCCCGTGGTCATGTCGACGATCCCGGTGCGGTGGCCCTGCGCCTTCATCTTGAGCAGCAGGCCGCCGCAGCCGATCTCGGCGTCGTCGGGGTGGGGGCCGAAGGCGAGGATGTCCACGGGCATCGGAGGCTCTCCAGGGGTGCTCGGAAGCGGGTCCACGGGGATGGCGGCCGGGGAGCGCGCACTATAGCGAGGCGGCGCGCGGCGCGACAACGCCCGGGCGCCGCCCGGGCGGCCCGGCGGGGCGACGGCCGCATCCCATTGGGATATCCTGCGCCGTCGTCAGTGCATCCCCCCACGGAGACGAGATGCTCTATTTCGCGTTTGGATCCAACCTCAATCCCGGCCAGATGGCGGAACGCTGCCCCGGCCACGCCGTGGTCGGGCTGGCCGTGCTGCGCGACCACCGCATGACGTTCCCGCTCACGTCTCCGGGCTGGGGAGGGGGCGTGGCGGGCGTGCAGGTGGCGCACGGCTCCGCGGTCTGGGGCGTCGTCTACGAGCTCACGGACGAGCACGTCGCGGCGCTCGACCGCTACGAGGGTTTCGTCGGCCCCGGGGACCAGCACAACCTGTACGAGCGCGAGAAGGTCTGGGTGGACCTCGTGCGCCCCGACGACGGATCGATCCCGCGGCGCGTGCGCGCCGAGTACTACGTGCCGCGCGTGACGAACCCGGCGCCGCCGTCGCGGCGCTACCTCGACGCCATCCTGGCGGGCGCGCGGCACCACCGCCTGCCGGACGAGTACGTGGCGTCGCTCGCACGCATCGCGACGTCCGAGTGACGCCGCGCGCGGCTCAGCGCCGCGGCAGCGCGCGCAGCTCGCGCTCCACGGCGCGGCGGAGTTCGCGCCAGGCGGTGCGCACGTTGCCGGCGTTCGCGCGCACGTAGGCGAGCGCGACGCGCGCGTCGCTGCGCGCCAGCCGCGTGGCGCTCGCGTAGCCGGGGCCCGCGAGGCGCCGCTTCGCGGCCGCGCCGCCCACGCGCGCGAGCGCGCGCGCGACCACCCACGGCAGGTGGCT
>JBAIWU010000715.1:0-4412 GCA_037917155.1 Candidatus Eiseniibacteriota bacterium | reverse complement strand
AGCGCGGCCTCGTCGCCGTACGGCACCAGCAGCCCGGTCTCGTCGCGCCGCACCGAGTCGCGCAGGCCGGGGCTGTCGGCGGCGACCACCGCGGTGCCGCACGCGCCCGCCTCGACCACGGTCAGCCCCCAGCCCTCCTTGGGGCTCGGCTGCACGACCGCCCATGCCGCCTGCATGCGCCGCACCTTCTCGGCCCAGGGCAGGAAGCCGAGGAACTCGACGGCGTGCGCGGCCCCGCACGCGGCGGCCTGCTTGACGAGCGCGGGCTGCCACGGGCCGTCGCCCACGATCTCGAGCCGCGCGCCAGGCACGCGCTCGAGCACGCGCGGCAGCGCGCGCAGCACCCAGTCGACGCCCTTGTAGCGGCGCAGCCGGCCCACGAACAGCAGCGTCGGGCGCGACGCCTTGGGTACCGCGGGATCGGTGCGGTAGCGTTCGTGGTTCAGCCCGCAGTGCACGACCGCGACGCGCCCCGGCGCGACGCCGCGCGCGACGAGGTCGTCGCGGGTGCTCTCCGAGATGACGAGGAAATTCGAGCGCCGGTAGGCGCGCGGGATCAGGCTCTCGAGCGCGACGACGTACGTCGCGACGAGCGCGTTCGCCTCGTGGAACGCGGCGGCGCCGAAGAGGTGCGGCACGATCACCCCGACGGGCGCGCGCGTCGCCTGCGCGACGAAGCACGGGACCTTGTTGATGTCCTCGACGACGAGATCGGGCGCGTCGGCGCCCGCGAACTCGCGGCGCAGCACCCGCGGCGCGACGAGGTTGAAGTTCCACCACGCGCCGCGGCGCACGACGCGCATGCCGCGGTGATCGGACTCGGGGGCGCCGCCGGGGAAGCCGCTCGCGAGCCACGTCACCCGCGTGCCGCGCCGCAGCGCCTCGAGCAGGATCTCCTCGAGGTGCAGCTCCGCGCCGCCGGCCTCGGGATGGGCCGGGTCGCGGAAGTTCACGGCGAGCAGGTGGCGCGGGCTCGTCATCGCGGCCGGGCCACCGTCCCGATCACGTGGCAGGTCCAGAGCGCCCAGCGCCGGCGGCGCAGCGACGCGCGCAGGCGGTCCCACGCGCCCGACCACCACGCGGGCCCCGCGAGATGCAACGGCAGGCGCGCGCCCGTGCCGCGCTTGAGGACCTCGCGCACGACGCGGTACCAGAGCCCGGGCACCATCCAGTCGCCGTACGTGCGCACGACCTCGAGCCCCGCCGCGCGGCAGCGCGCCTCGAGCCCGGCGGGCGTGAACTGCGTCTCCCAGCCCGCGAACCAGAGGTTGAGCGCGATGAGCACGTTCTTCATGAGCGTGTAGAGGTGGAACGTCTGCGGCACGTCGACGATCATCCGGCCGTCGCGCGCGATGACGCGCGCGTTCTCGCGCAGCAGCGGCAGCGGGTCGCGGAAGTGCTCGAGCAGGCCCTGGTGGAACGAGACGTCGATCGCGCCGTCCCGGAACGGCATGCGCGTGGCGTCGGCCTGCACGAGCATCACCTCGACGCCCTGCCGCCGCGCGAGGTCGCGCACGAGCGCGAGCGACGCCGGCGAGTAGTCGAGCACGATGCCGCGCGCGCCGTGGCGCACGAGCTCGAGCAGGTCGCGCCCCGAGCCGGCGCCGATCTCCATCACGCGACGCCCGTCGACGGGGCCGTCCGCGAGCACCTCGCGCACCAGCCGGTGCCCGGTCGAGTACGTGTCGTCGATGTCGGCCCGGTGGCCCTTCCAGTAGGACTCCCAGTGACCGAGCGTCGATGCGCGCGCCATGCGTGTCCTCCCCTCGCCTACTCGCCCCACTGCAGCCGGTCCGCGAGGAACGCGGGCAGGCCCGCGTCGCGGATGCGCCGCATCGCGGCGGGAATGTCGTACTCGAGGCGCACGTGCTCGAACCGCAGCGCCTCGTCGTCGTACACCAGGTAGCCCGCGCGCGGATCGCCGTCGCGGGGCTGACCCACGCTGGGCACGTTCACCAGGTAGCGCCGGCCGCGCGTGCCGTCGACCCGCTCGTCGCGCGTGTAGAACACCTCCGCGCCGGCCAGCTCGAACGTGCCCGGGTAGTGCGAGTGGCCGATGAGGCAGACGTCCTCGGCGCACGATTCCATCTCGAACGCCGCGTCGCCGGGCGAGAAGACGTAGTGCCATTCCTCGGGCTCGGCGGGCGACGAATGCACGAGGCGCACACCGCGCCACGCCACGGAGAACGGCAGGTCGCGCAGGTACTGCATGTGCTCGGGCGTCAGCACGTCGGCCGTCCAGCGCGCCGCGTAGGCCGCGTCCGGGTTGAAGTAGCCGAGCCGGATGCGCCCGCACGCCGCGAGGTCGTGGTTGCCCGCGACGGCGACCTCGATGCGCGGCCGCGTCCGCGCGATGCACTCGTTCGGCGCCGCGCCGTAGCCCACGAAATCGCCGAGGCAGGCGCACGCGTCGGCGCCACGGGCGTCGAGGTCGGCGAGCACCGCCTCGAGCGCCTCGAGGTTGCCGTGGATGTCCGAGAGGATCGCCAGCCTCATCCGAACTCCGCCGGGCGCAGCTCGCGCGCCGCGCGATCGAGCACCCCGTTGACGAACGTGCCGGACTCGGCGCTGCCGTAGCGGCGCGCCACCTCGATCGCCTCGTCGATCACGACGCGCGCCGGCGAGCCGGGCCGCGCGAGCAGCTCGGCGATCGCGACGCGCAGCACGGCGCGGTCCGTCGCCGCGAGCCGCTGGAGCGGCCAGTGCTCCGCGGCACCGCGCAGCCGGTCGTCGATCTCGGCGCCGCGCGATTCCAGCGCGCGCACGAGGTCGGTGATGAGCTCGAGCTGGTCCTCCGAGAGCGACTCCTCCTCGCGCCGCAGCTGCCACGCGAACGCGTACGCGTCGCCGGCCACGTCGGCCTGGTAGGCGACGCGGAACGCGACCTCGCGGGCGCGGCGGCGGCTGCCGGTCGCGGGCCCGCTCACGAGGCCTCCCGGCCGCGACGGAGGTTCGCCATGCGCACCGCGGCGAGCGCGGCCTGGGCGCCGGCGTTGCCGTGCTCGCCGCCGCTGCGCGCCTCGGCCTGCGCCGCGTCCTCGACCGCGAGCACGCCGTTCAGGACCGGCACGCCGGTGTCGAGCGCGACCGCGAGCAGCCCCTGCGACGCCGCGTCGGCCACGAGCCGGAAGTGCTCGGTCTCGCCGCGGATCACGCAGCCCAGCGCGACGACCGCGTCGAAGCGCCGCGCCGCGCCGCGCTCCTCCTGCGCCGCCTGCTGCGCCGCCAGCGGCAGCTCGAAGCTGCCGGGCACCCAGCGCACGGCGATGCGCCCCTCGTCGGCGCCGCGCGCGCGCAGCGTCGCGAGCGCGCCGTCCACGAGCCGGCGGACGTACGTCTCGTTCCACTGCGCCGCAACGAGGCAGAACGACAGCTCGCGCGCGTCGTCGGAGGGCACGAACTCGCGCACGCTCACGTCTCCCCCATCTCGAGGTCGAGCAGGTGCCCGAGCTTGTCGCGCTTGGTCGAGAGGTAGCGGCGGTTGTAGCGGTTCGGCTTGACCTGCAGCGGCACGCGCTTCGCGATCCGCAGCCCGTAGGCCTCGAGCCCGACGATCTTGCGCGGGTTGTTCGTGAGCAGCTCGATGCGCCGCACGCCGAGGTCGGAGAGGATCTGGGCGCCGATGCCGTAATCGCGCAGGTCGGCGGGGAAGCCGAGCCGTAGGTTCGCCTCGACCGTGTCCAGGCCGCGGTCCTGCAGCGCGTAGGCGCGCAGCTTGTTCGCGAGGCCGATGCCGCGGCCCTCCTGCCGCAGGTAGAGCAGCACCCCGGCGCCACGCCGCGCGATCGCGCGCAGCGCCGCGTGGAGCTGCGGACCGCAGTCGCAGCGCTGGGAGCCGAACACGTCGCCCGTGAGGCACTGCGAGTGCACCCGCACGAGCGTGGGCGTGCGGGCGCTCGGCCGGCCCTTGACGAGCGCGACGTGATGGTCGCCCTCGAGCACGCTCTCGTAGAGGTGGAGCTGGAACCGGCCCTCGGGCGTGGGCAGCGGCACCTGCAGCAGCGGGCGCACGAGATGCTCGCGCCGGCGCCGCCACGCGATCAGGTCGGCGATCGTCAGGATCCCGAGCCCGTGCTCGGCGGAGAACCGCTGCAGCTCCGGCAGGCGCATCATGCGCCCGTCGTCGGCGAGGATCTCGCAGCACGCGGCGGCCGGCTGCAGGCCCGCGAGCCGGCACAGGTCGGGCGCGGCCTCGGTGTGGCCGGCGCGCCGCAGCCCGCCGCCCGGCCCCGCGCGCAGCGGGAAGACATGCCCCGGGCGCACGAAGTCCGCCGCCTTCGCGGTTGGCTTCGCCATCGCGCGCAGCGTGCGCGCGCGGTCGAACGCCGACGTGCCCGTCGTCGTCCCGTGGCGCGCGTCCACGGACTCCGTGAACGGCGTGCCGAACTTGGACGTGTTGTTCGCGACCAGCA
>JBAIWU010000714.1:0-5982 GCA_037917155.1 Candidatus Eiseniibacteriota bacterium | reverse complement strand
CGCGCCGATCGTGGCGTACTGGGGCGACATGCTGCTCGCGGCGGGCTGCCCGCGCGCGCGGCTCGACGAGGCGCTGCGCCGGATGGCGGAGCGCCAGGAATCCGACCACTTCCTGTGGGCGCGGCCGATGGAGGGCGCGCGCGGCGCGATGGATCGCCTGCGCGCGATGGGCCTGCGCCTGGGCTGCGTGAGCAACTCCGATGGCCGCGCCGAGGCGCACCTGGCGCGCTACGGGCTGCGCGAGGGGCTCGAGTTCGTGATCGACTCGACCGTGGTCGGCGTCGAGAAGCCGGACCCGCGCATCTTCGGCCTCGCGCTCGCGCGGCTCGGGGTCGCGCCCGGGCGCTCGCTCTACGTCGGCGACATCCGCAGCGTGGACGAGCGCGGCGCGCGCGCGGCGGGCATGCACTTCGTGCTGCTCGATCCCGACGGCGGCTACGCCGGCCGCGACACCTTCAGCATCGCCGACGTGGGCCGCCTGCCCGCGTTCGTCGAGGAGCACTTCACCCCGCCGGACGGGCCGCGCCGGCACGATTGACGGATCCACCTGGACGGCCGTCCCGAGAGGCGGCAGGAGGGGAAGCATGAACACCACCGTTCCCATCGTGATCGACCCGGCGCTGCTGGACCCCGCGCGTGCGGTGCGCGACGTCGAGATCCCCGGCGCCACGCCGTTCCGCCGGGGCAAGGTGCGCACCGTCTTCGAGGCGGGCCCGGACCACTTCGTCATCGTCGCCAGCGACCGGTTGTCGGCGTACGACTCGATCCTGCCGACGCCGATTCCGGGCAAGGGGGCGCTGCTCTCGCTCATCTCGGCGTTCTGGATGCGCTCGCTCGCGAGCGCGCGGCCGCACCACCTCGTGAGCGACGACCCGGCCACGTTCCCGGCGCCGTTCGCCGCGCACGCCGACCTGCTGCGCGGCCGCGCCCAGCTCGTGCGGCGCGCGGAGCGCGTCGACATCGAGTGCGTCGTGCGCGGCTACCTCACGGGCAGCGGCTGGAAGGAGTACCAGCATTCGCGCAGCGTGTGCGGCATCCCGCTGCCGGCCGGGCTGCACGACGGCTCGCGGCTCGACCCGGCGGTGTTCACGCCGGCGACCAAGGCCGACGCGGGCCACGACGAGAACATCCCGTTCAAGCGCATGGTCGAGATCGTGGGGCGCGACACGGCCGAGGCGCTGCGCGCGCGCAGCATCGCCATCTACGAGGAGGCGCGGGCGCACGCGTGGGCGCGCGGGCTGGTGCTCGCCGACACGAAGTTCGAGTTCGGCCGGATCGACGGCGAGCTGGCGCTCATCGACGAGGCGCTCACCCCCGACTCGTCGCGCTACTGGGACCGCGCGTCGTATGAGGCCGGGCGGCTGCTCAGCTTCGACAAGCAGTACGTGCGCGACTGGCTCGACCGCAGCGGCTGGGACCACGAGCCGCCCGCGCCGCCGCTGCCGCCCGACGTCGTGGCGAAGACGCAGGAGTGCTACCTCGAGGCCGTGCGGCGCCTGGGCGGGGGACCGCGATGAGCGGGGAGAAGCTCTCGGTCGCTGCCGCACTCGCGGAGGTGACCGAGCACTGGCTGCCGCGCGTCGTGGCTCGGCTCAACGGCCAGGAGGTGAAGGTCGCCCGCTTCCGGGGGCCGTTCGTCTGGCACCATCACGACGACGCCGACGAGATGTTCCTCGTCTGGAGGGGGGCGTTCGACATGGAGTTCAGGGACCGCACGGTGCCGCTGGGCGCGGGCGACCTGATCGTCGTGCCGCGCGGGGTCGAGCACCGGCCCCACGCGGCCGCGGAGGTGGAGGTGCTGCTGTTCGAGCCCGAGGGCGTGCGCAACACCGGCAACGTCGAGCACGCGACGCTGACGGCGCCGCGCGAGGGCCGGCCGTGAGCGCGCGGCACGTCCCGGTGGGCTGGCCCCGCGCGGCGCTGCTCTCGCTCTCGGACAAGGCGGGGGCGGCGGAGTTCGCGCGGGCGCTCGCCGCGCACGGCACGCGGCTGCTCGCCAGCGGCGGCACGGCGGAGGCGCTGCGGGCCGCGGGGCTGGAGGTGACCGCGGTCGAGGAATGGACCGGCGTCGCCGAGATGCTGGGCGGGCGCGTCAAGACGCTGCACCCGAACGTGCACGCGCCGATCCTCGCGCGCCGCGGCTCGGCGTCGGACATGGCGGCGCTCGCCGAGCGCGGCCTCGAGCCGATCGACCTCGTGGCCGTGACGCTCTACCCGTTCGAGAGCCGGGGCGTGACGCTCGACGACGCCGGCATGATCGAGGAGATCGACATCGGCGGCGTCGCCCTGCTGCGCGCGGCGGCGAAGAACCACGAGAGCGTCATCCCGTTGTGCGACAAGGGTATGTACGCCGAGGTTCTCGCGGCGCTCGAACGTGGCGTGACGCCCGAGGAGCGCCGGCGCTGGGCGCTCGCGACGTTCGCGCGCACGGCCCGCTACGACGGCGCGATCGCCTCCGAGCTGGCCCGCCGCGCCGCCGGCGCGGGCGAGCCGCCGGCGTTCCACGCGCTCGCGCTCGAGCGCGCGCGCACGCTGCGCTACGGCGAGAACCCGCACCAGGGCGCGGCGCTCTACGCGCGCGCCGGCGCGCTCACGGCGCTCGAGAGCTGGCGCGAGGGCAAGGAGCTCTCGTACAACAACCTGCTCGACCTCGCGGCGGCGGTCTCGCTCGTGGGGCGCTTCGAGCGCCCGGCGTGCGTGATCGTCAAGCACAACCAGCCCTGCGGCGCCGCGTGCGCGTCGTCGCTCGTCGACGCGTACTCGCTCGCGCTCGCGGCCGACGAGCTGAGCGCGTTCGGCGGCATCGTGGCGTTCAACCGGCCGCTCGACGGCGACACCGCGCGCCAGCTCGCCGCGCACTTCGTCGAGTGCGTCGCGTACCCGGAGCTGACGCCCGAGGCCGACGCGGCGCTCCGCGGCCGGAGGAACCTGCGCCTCGTGCGCCTGACGTCCGCCGACCTCGCGTGCGCCGACCCGTGGACGGTGCGCCTCGTGGGCCCCTGGGCGCTGCTGCAGCGCGAGGCCCCGGGCGAGCCGCCGCCGTGGCGCACCGTGACGCGGCGCGCGCCGACGGCGGCCGAGATGACCGCGATGATGTTCGCGTGGGAGGTGTGCGACGCGGCGCGCAGCAATGCGATCGTGCTCGCGCGCGGCGAGGAGCTCGTCGGGCTGGGCAGCGGCCAGACCTCGCGCGTCGACGCGGTCGACGTGGCGCTCATGAAGGCGCGGCGCGCCGGGCACGACACGCACGGCGTCGTGATGGCGAGCGACGGCTTCTTCCCGTTCCCCGACAGCGTCACGCACGCCGCCGACGCCGGGGTGACGGCGATCGTCCAGCCCGGCGGCAGCGTCCGCGACGCCGAGGTGATCGCCGAGGCCGACCGCCTCGGCATGGCCATGGTGTTCACCGACCGCCGCACGTTCCGGCACTAGGAGGTGCTCATGCACGTCTCGCAAGCGTTCGCCGGTCGCACGGCACGAGCCTCGGTTTCCCGCGCCGCGCGGAGGCCCCGGTGAACCGCGCGCAGCGCGGCGTCGTGGCGCTGGCGTCGGGGGTCCTCGGCGCGATCCTCTTCCTCTTCTTCTTCCTGAAGCCGTTCTGGGCGTGGGCGACGTGGAACGAGAAGCAGGGGACGCTCGACCTGGGCATCGTCAAGTTCACGAACCGTCCGCCGTTCCCCGCCGACGCCCGCGGCATCGGGCTCGGGCTCGTCCTGCCCATCGTGCTCGTCGCGATCGGCCGCGTGCTGGTGCTCGGGAACCGCGACGGAGACTGAGGAGAGGTGACGGCCGTCGAGCCATGAACCCGCTCGAACTTGAATCCGAGGCGCTCACCGGGGCCGCGAGCCCCGAGCAGGCCCGCGCCGCCCTCGACGGGGTGCTCCATCAAGGCGTGCACATCGATGGCCAGCACCGCCGCCTCTACGGCTGGCGGCTCGGGAACCGCTACTCGTTGAGTCTCGGCGTGCCGGTCCTGGGTGGGCACGAACCGGTGATCCGAGGGAATGTGGAACCGTCGGGGTCCGGTGTGGAGGCCGCCGTGCGGGTCGGGGCGCGGGTCGAAGCGATGGTCGGGTTCTGGGCGGCGAGCCTGCTCTTCGTGGGAGGCTGCAGCTACCAGCTCGTGCGCCAGGCGTTCCATCCGGATCCCCAGGCCGGAGGGCGGCCGGCCGCGATGCTCGGCGTGATTCCCGGTGCAGCCCTGGTGCTGGGTCTCCTCGGGCTCCCCTTGTGGTTCTGGCGGCGTCGCGCGGCGCGGTCGGCGGAAGAGCTCGTGGACGTGCTCCGGTCGTGCCTCGAACCCGACGCGGACGTCGGCGAGGGAAGCGCCCGGTGATCCAGGGTGCAACTCCGTCGGGGTCGCCCCGGCGGACAGCGCAGGAGCATTGCTGAATGGCCCGTGAACTCGTCCTCATCCTCGACTTCGGCTCGCAGTACACGCAGCTGATCGCGCGCCGCGTGCGCGAGCTGGGGTGCTATTCCGAGATCGTGCCGGGCACCGCGAGCCTCGAGCGCATCCGCGCATCACGGCCGGCCGCGCTCATCCTGGGCGGCTCGCCCGCGTCGGGCTACCGCGCCGAGGCGCCGCTGCCCGATCCGGGCATCTACGCGCTCGGCAAGCCGCTGCTCGGAATCTGCTACGGCTTCCAGGTGACGCAGCAGCTGATGGGCGGCGCCCTAGCGAAGGCCGACCACGCCGAGTACGGCGTCGCCACGTTCGTGCTCGACGGCGCCTCGCCGCTGTTCGCCGGCGTGCCGAAGCGCTTCCGCGCGTGGATGAGCCACGGCGACGAGGTGCGCGCGCTGGGCCCGGGCTGGGTGCGCGTCGCGCATACGTCGAACTGCGCGTTCGCCGCCGCGCGGCACGCGACGAAGCCGTTCCACCTGATCCAGTTCCACCCCGAGGTCGTGCACTCGCCCTACGGCGCGAAGGTGCTCGGCAACTTCCTCTTCAAGGTGGCGAAGCTCAAGGGCGGCTGGTCGATGACGCACTTCGTGCGCGAGGCGGTGCGCTCGATCCGCGCGCAGGTGGGCGAGGGGCGCGTGCTGTGCGGGCTCTCGGGCGGTGTCGACTCGACCGTGGCCGCGACGCTCATCCACCGCGCGATCGGCGACCGGCTGACGTGCGTGCTCGTCGACCACGGGCTCATGCGCCAGGACGAGGCGGCGGAGGTCGAGCGCGAGCTGGGCCAGCGCCGGCACCTGAACCTCCGGGTCGTGAACGCGCAGGAGCGCTTCCTCGCGAAGCTCGCGGGCGTCACGGACCCGGAGCGCAAGCGCCGCATCATCGGCGGCGAGTTCGTCGCCGTGTTCGAGGAGGAGGCGGCGCGCATCGGCGCCGTGGAGTACCTCGCGCAGGGCACCCTCTACCCGGACGTGATCGAGAGCGCCTCGGCGGGCCATGGCGCGCAGGTGATCAAGACGCACCACAACGTCGGCGGGCTGCCCGAGCGCATGCACATGAAGCTCGTCGAGCCGCTGCGCATGCTGTTCAAGGACGAGGTGCGCGCGCTCGGGCGCGAGCTGGGCCTGCCGGAGCACCTCGTCGACCGGCATCCATTCCCGGGCCCGGGCCTCGCGGTGCGCATCCTCGGCGCGGTGAACGCGGCCGACCTCGACGTGCTGCGCCGCGCCGACGCGATCTTCATGGAGGAGCTGCGGCGCGCGAGATGGTACGGCCGGACGTGGCAGGCGTTCGCGGTGCTGCTGCCCGTCGCCACGGTCGGCGTCAAGGGCGACGAGCGCTCGTACGAGCGGGTCGTGGCGCTGCGGGCGGTGAACAGCGTCGACGGCATGACGGCCGACTGGACGCGCCTGCCGCACGCGCTATTGGCACGCGCGGCGAGCCGGATCGCGAACGAGGTGCGCGGCGTGAACCGCGTCGTGTACGACGTGACGAGCAAGCCGCCCGCGACGATCGAGTGGGAGTGATGCGCGCGGTCGCACGCGCCGCGCTCGCGACCGCGGTCGCGCTCGCGGCGT
>JBAIWU010000713.1:0-2439 GCA_037917155.1 Candidatus Eiseniibacteriota bacterium | reverse complement strand
TGCGCTCGAGCTGCGCGCGCAGGATGTCCGACTGCGCCCCCTCGCCCGCCTCGTAGCGTGTGCGCGAGAGCCCCTCCGCCTGCGCCCAGAGCGTCTCGAGCCTGCCCACGATCGCGAGCTGGTCGCGCACCTGGAGCAGGTCGACGTACGCGCGCTCGACCTCGGCCTGCACCGTGAGCCGCGCGCGCTCGAAGTCGGCCTCGGCCTGCTTCGCGCCGAGCGACTGGGCGCGCGCCCGCAGGCCGCGCTTGCCGTACAGCGGGAACGTCTGCGCCGCGCCGATCGACCAGTAGCTCGTCTCCATCCGGCCGATCTGCAGGCCCTGGAAGCCGTCGTTCTGGACGCCGAGCGAGACCACGGGATCCGGCAGGGCGCCCGCCTGCGGCACGCGGGCGAGATCCGCCTTCGCCGTGGCCTGCGCCTGCGCCAGCTCGGGCCGGCTCGCGAGCGCCTCGCGCACGAGTCCCGCGAGCGCCGAGTCCCGCGCGAGCGGCGTTCCGGCCGGCTCGGCCGCCGCCGGCCATGCGAGCACGAGGCCGGCGAGCGCGGCGAGCCACGCGACGGTCCGGTGCGGGCCCGCCAGGGGCCGGTTCCACCCAGTGCCTGGAACGCTCATCGCGATTCCCTCCGCGTCACTCGACGATCAGGCTGCCGCCGACCATGTCCATCGCGCACGCGTAACGGATCGCGCCCGGGCCGCGCGGCGTGAACCGGACCTCGACGGGCGTGTTCAGGGGCAGGGGCTTCCGCACACCATACGCCTTGACGACGATGTCGGTCGCGCAAGTGCGCTCGACCGTGCGCGTGACCACGAGCCGCACGGGCCGGCCCGCCTTGAGGTGCACCGCGACCGGCTCGAAGCCGTTCTTCGTGACGGTGAGGACGACGCGCTGCTCCTGCTTCGCCGCCGGCGCCGCGCCCGCGATGCCGGACGCGCCCGCGACGACCACCGCGAGGGCCATGATGCCGATGAGGAATGACTTCATCTCGATCTCCTGCGACCGGGCCGCGACGGCCCGCCGACATGGGACGAATCGGACTGGGGATGATCGGGGAACGCCGCTCGCGCCAGGGGCACGCGTTCACGCTCCACGGGCGCGCACCAGGGGTGCGCCGGGAGCAGCCGGGTGCGTCACGCGCGACGTGCGCGTTCGCGACCCGCGCGGGCCGGGCGGGCTAGGCGGAGGCGGGCGGCGCGCGCAGGCCGTGCGCGCCGGCATCCACCGGGAGCGGAGGGCTCCCGACATCGAGCGCGGGAACGGCGTGCGTGGCGACGACGCCGGGCTCGATGGAATCGAGGAACGGGACCGGGGCGATCGGCGGGACGGACTGCGCGTCGGCCGCCGCCAGCGCCGGCGCCATCGGCAGGTTCGCCGACGCGAGGCGCTCGCACGCGCACGTCGGCTTGTCACCGCCCGGCCGCGCGTGGTGCCGGTGGGACGCGGCGTGCGACGCGCAGCAGGCACCGTGGCACGCCGGCGTCACGGCCGAGGCGCGAACCGCGCGCATCCCGACCAGGTTGCACGCGCAGTGCACCTGCTCGAGCGGCAGGATCACCGCGAGCAGGGTGGCGAGCAGCAGGTGGGACAGCCTCATCCGGTGCATCGGTCCTCCGGTCGGCCTTGATATCGGCCGACTCGAAATCACGCTAGCAGTTCAATCCCCGTACCAATAGGAAAGTCTGTGCAAATCCTGCCTATGCCCTACTGGCGAGCGCCCTTGCGCGGCATCGGCACCACCGTCGCCGCCGGCAGCGTCTGCGACTGGACCAGCATCCGGGCCGCGGCGCTCGCGCGCTCGTGGGAGCGATAGATGCCGAGCACGATGCGATGCGGCTCGGCCGAGCCCTCGGGCGCGGGGACGACCCAGCCGTGGATGCCCGTCAGCCCCGCCACGCGGTCGCGCTCCTCGAGCGCCGCCTGCAGATCGGTCGACGCGCCGACCTCGATCGTCCATCGGCCCGTCGGACTCGCGAGCGATGCGCCGGCTTCGTTCGCGCTGTCGCGCTCCGCCGGCCCGCCGGCCGGCGCGCGCGTCACGACGGCCGGTGCCCCGGGCGCGTCGGCGGGCGTCGCGGCGTGCGACCTGCCCGACGGACTCGCGACCGCGGGCGCGTGCCACGCGTGTGCGTGCGTCGCGTGGCTCGCGCGCACCAGCCACACCACCGCGGCGATGGCCACGCTCGCGGAGAGCAGCGCCACCGCCGCCGCGGCCGCGACGTTCCCGCGCCTCGGCTTCCGTCGCGACCGAGCGGAGGCCGGCGCAGCGGGAAGCGCGCCGGCGGCCGCGGGCCCGCCGGCGTCGGGCCCATCGGGCCGGAACCGCGCCGACGCCTGCATCGCCATCGCCTGCGAACCGATCTGGATCGG
Source organism: Candidatus Eiseniibacteriota bacterium (assembly GCA_037917155.1). GTDB lineage: Bacteria > Eisenbacteria > RBG-16-71-46 > RBG-16-71-46 > RBG-16-71-46 > CAIXRL01. Next base: position 70 of record JBAIWU010000713.1, on the reverse strand, counting down.
GCCCTTGTCGCCCACGAAGCGCGCGACCCATTCCCGCGGATCCTGGCTCACCGGCGCGGGCCGGGGCACG
>JBAIWU010000712.1:0-1549 GCA_037917155.1 Candidatus Eiseniibacteriota bacterium | reverse complement strand
CGATCACGGTGAGCATGGGCGTGGCCACGTTCCCGACCGACGCCGGCGATCCCACGAGCCTGCTGCAGGCCGCCGACCGCGCGCTCTACCTCGCCAAGCAGCGCGGCAAGAACCGCGTGGAGACGCTATGGCCGAACGCCGCCTGAGCGCGGGTGCGCGCGGGTCCCGGCGCTCCGCGCGGCGCGTTGACCGGCTTTCCGAGCCACTGCTAGGCTGCCGCGCATCGGACGCCCCCGCGCGTCGACCCGTGAACCCGGAGCACTGAAAGGACCTCATGCCCGAACCCGTGGGAATCGCGGTGGTGGGGACCGGAGACTGGGGCGCCAACCTCATCCGGAACTTCGCCAACCTGCCCGGTGCGCGGCTGGTCGCCCTGTGCGACCTCGACGCCGCGCGGCTCGCCCGCAGCGTCGCGCAGTACCCGCAGGCGCGCGCGGTGCCGAACCCGGCCGAGATCGCGGCCGCGCCCGACGTCCAGGCGGTGGTGATCGCCGCGTCGGCGGTCGCCCACTATCCGCTCGCCAAGGCCATGCTCGAGGCGGGCAAGGACGTCTACGTCGAGAAGCCGCTGACGCTCGAGGTCGCCCACGCCGAGGAGCTGGTGGCGCTCGCGAAGGCGAAGCAGCGCGTGCTGATGGTCGGCCACCTGCTGATCTACCACCCGGGCGTGCGCTACCTGAAGGACATGGTGACGCGCGGCGACCTCGGCGAGGTCTTCTACCTCTACTCGCAGCGCGTCAACCTCGGCAAGGTGCGCAAGGACGAGAACGCGCTGTGGTCGTTCGCGCCGCACGACCTCTCGGTGATCCTCCACATGCTGGACGCCGAGCCGATCGACGTGGCGGCGCGCGGGTCGGCGTTCCTGCAGCCGAAGGTCGAGGACGTGGTGTTCGTCGACATGCGCTTCCCGCACGGGCGGCAGGCGCACGTCCACGTGTCGTGGCTCGACCCGCACAAGCTGCGCAAGTTCACGATCGTCGGCAGCCAGAAGATGGCGGTGTTCGACGACATGGACGCCAGCGAGAAGATCCGCATCTACGACAAGGGCGTCGACCGCGCCGGCCAGGTGGTGTCCTACGGGGACGCGCTGACCGTGCGCAGCGGCGACATCGTGATCCCGAAGATCTCGCTCCAGGAGCCCCTGAAGATCGAGTGCACGCACTTCGTCGAGTGCGTCCGCGACCGCAAGCAGCCGCTCACGAGCGGCGAGAACGGGCTCCACGTGGTGCGTGTCCTGGCGGCGGCCCAGCGCTCGCTCGAGTCGGGCGGCGCCCCGGTGTCGATCGCCTCATTGCAGGGGGTGGGCCGATGAGCACCAGCCTGATCCACGCCAGCGCCACGGTCGGCGCCGGGACGACGTTCGGCGAGCACTGCGTGATGGGCGCGAACGTGCGCATCGGCACCGGCTGCCGCATCGGGCACCACGTCGTGATCCACGAGGGCACGACGATCGGCAACGACGTCCGCATCGACGACCAGGCGGTGCTCGGCAAGCTGCCCATGAAGGCCGCCACCTCGGCGACCACGAAGGAGCAGGAGCTGCCCGGGC
>JBAIWU010000711.1:0-3953 GCA_037917155.1 Candidatus Eiseniibacteriota bacterium | reverse complement strand
AGGCTCAGCGGCGCGGGCGCGCCGGCGCGGGCGGCATCCCGAGCGCGCCGCGCACGCGCTCGAGCAGCTCGTCCGAGCGGAACGGCTTGTGGATGAGCGGCGCGCTGGCCAGCTCCGCGAGCTGCTCGCGCAGCGCCGGGCCCGGATAGCCCGACATGAACAGCACGCGCCCGACGCGGCCCTCGGCGGTCAGCCGGCGCGCCAGCTCGGCGCCGTTCGTACCCGGCATCACGACGTCGCTCACGAGCAGCTCGACGGGCGACTCGCGGACCAGCTCGCACGCCTCGTCGGCGCCGTCGGCCTCGAGCACGTCGTAGCCGGCCTCGCTGAGCACGGCGACCACGAAGCGGCGCACCTGCTCCTCGTCGTCGACGACGAGCACGCGCGGCCGCCCGCGTCCCGCGCCGACCGCCTCGGCGGCCGCGGCCGCCGGCGCGCTGCCCGGCCGCGGCTCGTGCTCGGGCAGCAGGACGTGGAACGTGCTGCCGCGCCCGACCTCGCTCTCGACCTCGATGAAGCCCTGCGCCTGCTGCACGATGCCGTGCACGGACGCGAGCCCCAGCCCCGTGCCGCGGCCCGGCGGCTTGGTCGTGAAGAACGGCTCGAAGAGGTACGGCAGCGCCTCGGCCGGGATGCCGCAGCCCGAGTCGGCCACGCTCAGGCGGGCGTGCGCGCCCTCGTGACGGGCCCCGCGGCGGGCGCGGTCCCCGGCCGTCACGACCTCGCGGCCGACGCGCAGCACCAGCTCGCCGCCCTCGGGCATCGCGTCCGCGGCGTTGATCACGAGGTTCAGCACCGCCTGCTCGAACTGCGAGGGATCGGCGTGCACCCAGGGTGAGCCGCCGCCGTCCGGCAGCTCGAAGCGCGTCACGACGAGCCGGCCGGCGAGGCGCTGCACGAGCGGCTCGAGCCCGCGCACCAGCTCGGCGAGCGCGAACGGCCGCGGCTCGGTGTGCTGCTGGCGCGCGAACGCGAGCAGCTGGCGCGTGAGCTGCGCGCTGCGCAGCGCGGCGTTGCGGATGTTCTCGACCTGCACGCGCGTGCCCGCGTCGAGCCGCGGCTGGAGCAGGAGCAGGTCCGCCTCGCCGAGGATGGCGGTGAGCATGTTGTTGAAGTCGTGCGCGACGCCGCCCGCGAGCCGGCCCACGGCCTCCAGCTTCTCCGCGTGCAGCATGCGCTGCTGGGTCGCGTGCAGCGCCTCGGCCTGCCGGCGCGCGGCGGTCACGTCGCGGAAGCTCCAGACGCGCCCGACGATGCGATCGCCCGTGCGCTGCGGCACCGAGTAGCGCTCGAAGACGCGGCCGTCCCGGAAGCGGATCTCGTCGAAGCTGCTGGCCTCCGGGGCGGCGTACAGCTCGCGCACCTTGCCGAGGAAGTCCCCGGGCGACTCGAGCTGCGACAGCACGTACTCGAGCGCGCGGTCGTCGTCGCCGCTCTCGGCCAGCTCCGCGGGGATGTTCCACATCTCGCGGAACTTCTGGTTGTGTCCGGCCCAGCGCCCGGCGACGTCGACGACGAGGATGCCGTCCGCGGTGGACTCCAGCGTGGCGCGCACGAGCGACAGCGCCTGCTGCAGCCGCGCCACGGACTCGCGCTCGCCGGTGACGTCGCGCAGGATCGCGAGCGTCCGGCCGTCACGCAGCCGGCGCGCGGTCACCTCGACCTGCAGGCGCGAGCCGTCGCGCCGCAGCAGCTCGCGCTCGAGGCGCATCTCGCCGCGCCGGCGGAGCTCCTCGAGCCGCAGCGGGCGCTCGGCCTGCGACTGCGGCGAGACGAGGTCGCCGACGCGCATGCGCAGCAGCTCCTCGCGCGAGTAGCCGCTCACCTCGCAGGCGCGGCGGTTGACGAACACGTAGCGGTGCGTCCCGTCCGAGAGCAGCATGGGCTCGCCCGCCTCCTCGAACAGCATGCCGTACTGGCGCGCCACCGCCGCCTCGCCCTCCGCCTGCCGCGCCCGCCGCGCGCGCCGCCGCAGCACGCCCAGCAGGCCCGCGACCGTGACCGCGCCCAGCGCGAGGTCCGCGAACCGCCGCACGCGGTCCGGGTCCGGCGCCGCCGAGGGACCGAGGAAGTACCAGGCGCCGTACGCGACCGCGATGGCGACGCTCGCCAGGCCGGGGCCGAGGCCGCCGACGTACGTCCCCCACGCGACCGCGATCATCAGCACGACGCCGGGGCCGGGCGAGTAGAGGGGCGTCGGCCGCAGGACCTCGATCAGCACGGCGATGCCGACCGTCAGCAGCGGTCCGGCGAGCGCCCGCCAGGGGATGCGACGCGCGGGGCGGCTCTCGAATGGGGCTTCGGTTTCCATGCCTGCGGGCGCCCCGAGGTCCGCGGGGGAACGGCCGGGGAAAGAGGTTCTCGAACGCCGGAAGCGCCGAAGCTACACCCTCGCCAGCGCGATCGCCAGAGCCCGCACGGCCTTCGCCCGATGTGAGATCCGGTTCTTCTCTGCGCTCTCGAGCTCGGCCAGCGTGCGGCCGTCCGGCAGGGCGAACACCGGGTCGTAGCCGAAGCCGTTCGCGCCCCGCCCGGCGCGCAGGATGCGGCCCTCGAGCACGCCCTCGGCGAGCCACTCGCGCCCGTCCGGGTGCAGCGCGACGCAGCACGTGCGGAAGCGCGCGCCGCGGCGCCCGTCGGGCACGTCGCGCAGCGCGTCGAGCAGCTTCGCGACGTTGTCCGCGTAGCTCGCGTCCGGGCCGGCGTAGCGAGCGGCGTGGACGCCGGGCGCGCCCGCGAGCGCGTCGACCTCGAGCCCCGTGTCGTCGGCGATCGCGGGCAGGCCGGTGAGCGCCATCGCCGCGCGCGCCTTGATGCGCGCGTTCTCGGCCAGCGTCGCGCCGTGCTCCTCCGGCGCGCTCGCGCCGGGCCAGTCCGCGAGCGGCACGACGTGCAGGTCCGGCAGCGCGAGCAGCGCCTCGAGCTCGCGGGCCTTGTCGCGGTTGAACGTCGCGAGGACGAACCTCACGCGCCTTCGCCGCCGGGGAGCAGGCCCGAGCCGCCGAGCAGGCGGCGCTGGCGCGCGACGATGCCGCGCACGCCGGCGCGCGCGAGCCGCAGCAGCGCGCGCAGGTCGGCGTCGCCGAACGTGGCGCCCTCGCCCGTGCCCTGCAGCTCGATGAAGCGCCCGTTCCCCGTCATGACGACGTTCATGTCGACCTCGGCCGAGGAGTCCTCGGCGTAGTCGAGGTCGAGGCACGGAACGCCGGCGACGATCCCCACCGAGATCGCGGCCACGGTGTCGCGCAGCGGCGGGCGCGCGAGCGCGTTCTGGTTGGAGAGCGTGACGAAGGCGTCGTGCAGCGCCACGAGCGCGCCATTGATCGCCGCCGTGCGCGTGCCGCCGTCGGCCTCGAGCACGTCGCAGTCGAGCGTGATCGTGCGCTCCCCGAACGCGGTGAGGTCGGTCACGGCGCGCAGCGAGCGGCCGATGAGGCGCTGGATCTCCTGCGCGCGCCCGCCGGTCTGGCTCGTGCGCGGCGTGCGCGAGCCGGTCGCGCGCGGCAGCATGCCGTACTCCGCGGTCACCCAGCCCTTGCCGCTGTTGCGCATCCAGCCGGGCACGCGGTCCTCGACGCTGGCGCTGCACAGCACCCGCGTGCGCCCCATGTGCACGAGCGCCGAGCCCTCGGCGTGCGACATCACGCCGCGCTCCATCCGGAACGGGCGCGCCTGGCGCGGCGAGCGGCCGTCGTGGCGCGCGGCGGCCGGGGCCTCGGCGGGCCGGGACTCGCGTTCGCGGATGGGCTGGGGCTTGCGGGTCACGGGTTCACCTCCCCGGTGGAGGACGACGGCGCCTGCACGCGCTCGAACCACGGCAGGTCCGTCTGGTCGACGACGGTGACGTGCGGCAGCGGACGGCCGAGGAATGCCTGCGCGATGCGCGAGAAGCTGCGCCGGCGCGGCTCGTCGCTGAGGAAGAAGTGGTGGCGCGGCCCGCGCGGGCCGGGATC
>JBAIWU010000710.1:0-2097 GCA_037917155.1 Candidatus Eiseniibacteriota bacterium | reverse complement strand
CGTCGTTCCGGGCGACGGAGCTTCGTCCGCGCGTCGCATGGGACGTGCGGCGGCGAACGTCCGCCGTCCCGCTCGCGTGAGGCCGACGTCCGCGCCGGCTTTCGTCTAGACTCCCGGTCCCATGCCGGACCGAGGAGACGCGATGACGCGATTCGGACACGCGATGCTGGCCGAGTGGTCGTTCGAGCCCGGGCTGTTGTACCTCAATCACGGCACCGTCGGCGCGACCCCGCGCCGCGTGCTCGAGGCGCAGACCGCGATCCGCGAGGACATCGAGCGCCAGCCGTCGCGGTTCATGCTGCGCGAGCTGACCCGCATCGCGGTGGGGCTGCCGCTCGCGCGGCCGGGTCTGCGGCGCGCCGCCGACGAGGTCGCGCCGTTCGTCGGCGCCGCCGGTGACGACCTGGTGTTCGTGGACAACGTCACCACCGGCTGCAACGCGGTGCTGCGCTCCTACGACCTGCGCGAAGGCGACGAGATCCTGGTCACCGACCTCGCCTACGGGGCGATCACCAACGCCGCGCGCTACGCGGCGCGCACCCGCGGCGCGACGGTGCGCGAGCTCGCGGTGCCGTACCCGGCGATCACCCCCGCAGAGGTGCTCGACACGATCACGCGCGGGTTCGGGCCGCGCACGCGGCTGCTGATCGTCGACCACGTCACCTCGCACACCGGGCTCATCCTGCCGGTCGCCGAGGTCACCGCCGCCGCGCACGCGCGCGGCATCGACGTGCTGGTGGACGGCGCGCACGCGCCGGGGGCGATCCCGCTCGACGTCCCGGCGATCGGCGCCGAGTGGTACGCCGCCAATCTGCACAAGTGGGCGTTCGCACCGCGCAGCTCCGGGTTCCTGTGGACCACGCCGTCCCGCCAGGCGGCCACCCATCCGGTGGTGATCTCGTGGGGACTCGACCAGGGCTACACCACCGAGTTCGACTGGGTCGGCACCCACGACCCGAGCGCGTATCTCGCCGCGCCGGTGGCGCTCGGGTTCCTGCGCGGGCTCGGCGCCGACGCGGTGATGCGTTACGACCACGACCTGGCGTGGGCGGGCGCGCAGCTGCTGTGCGACCGCTGGGGCGAGCCGCTGCCGTGCCCCGAGTCGATGGTGGGGACGATGGCGACGGTGCCGCTGCCGGCGCACTGCGGCGCCACCGCCGAGGACGCGCTGCGGCTGCGCGACACGCTGCTGGCACGCGACCGCATCGAAGCGCAGATCCACGACCGCGTCGGGCGGCTGTGGGTGCGGCTGTCGGCGCAGGTCTACAACGAGCTCGGCGACGTGGAGCGGTTCGCGCGCGCGGTGGAGTCGCACGCGTGAGCGCACGCGGCGGATTCTTCACCCCGCGGCTCGGGTTGCTCGCGCTCGCGCACTTCACGGTGGACTCGTATTCGAGCTTCTTCTCGCCGCTGCTGCCTCTGCTGGTCACCAAGCTCGGCATGAACCTCACCCGCGTCGGCGCGTTGGTGGCGATGGCGTCGGTGGCGTCGTCGTTCGCGCAGCCGGTGTTCGGGTGGGTCTCGGACCGGCTCCACCGGCCGTGGTTCGTGGCGTTCGGGCCGCTGGTGGCGGCGGTGTTCCTGTCGTGCGTGGGGCTCGCGCCGAGCTACGCCGCGCTGGTGGCGCTGCTGATGGTCGGCGGGGCGGGGGTGGCGGCGTTCCATCCGCAGGCGGCGGTGATCGCCGGCGAGCTGAGCCCGCGACGCGCGATGGCGATGTCGTTCTTCGTCACCGGCGGGACGCTCGGGTTCGCGCTCGGACCGCTGCTCGCGGTCACCACGGTGTCGTGGTTCGGGCTCGAACGCACCTGGATCGCGATGGCGCCGGGGCTGGTGATGAGCGCGCTGCTGGCGTCGTGGTTCACGCGCGTCGGCCCGCGCGCGCGTGCGGCACACGATCGCGCGCGCTTCGCCGAGCTGCGGCCCTACGCCTGGCCGCTCACGCTGCTGTACCTCGCCACCGTGACGCGCTCGGCGGTGAGCTACGGCTTCATGACGTTCCTGTCGCTGGTCCTCACCCGGCACGGCGTCGGGGTCGCGGCCGCCGGCACGATGGTGACGCTGTACCTCACCGCCGGCGCGGTCGGCGGCTTCCTC
>JBAIWU010000709.1:0-2964 GCA_037917155.1 Candidatus Eiseniibacteriota bacterium | reverse complement strand
GCTCCCAGGTGTGGTCCCGCCGCGCGCGCGCGTGGCCCGCGCGGCGCACCGCCTCGCGTGCCGAGTCGTGCGTGAGGTAGAAGCGGCACTTGTCCACCAGCTCGGCGGGGCTGCGGTAGGTCTCGATCTCGCGGCCGACCTCGTAGAGCATCTCGAGCTCGGGCAGGTGGCCGGTCAGGTAGAAGCCGCCCGCCATGGTCGCCTCGAACTCGCGCAGCCGGACCTGGCGCAGCGGCCGCAGCGTGCGGTGCGTGTCGCCCAGTATCAGGAATCCGAGGTTGATGCGGCTGCGAGCGAACAGCGCCACGTATCCCGCGTCGTCGACGGGCCCGTGCAGCGCGGCGGCGTGGCGCTCGCGCAGCCGCTTCCACGCCGCGCGATCGGCCATCGCGACCCAGGGCCGCCGCCCCCGCAGCGCGTCGCCCGCCAGCTTCGCCGCCGCGGCCAGGGGGCCGCGCGCCTCGGCGGCGCCCGCGGCGATCGCGCGCGTGGGCTCCCAACCCTGCCCGAACGCGTGCGCGTCGATCCCGGCGTCGAGCAGCCCCAGCATGAGCGTGGTGCGATCGCCGTAGCGCTGCCCCGCGAACGTGACGCCGAGGTCGGGCGCGACCTCGCGCGGCGCGTACGTCTGCGGATCGGCGGCCATGGGCCAGTAGAGCGGTTCCGCACCGGCGCGCCGGTAGCGCGCCATCGCCTCGTGCTCCGGCACCAGACAAAGATCCAGATGTGGCGCGATCCTTCGCACCAGATGAAATTGATGAATATTGTTGCAGAAGAAATTCACGACCGGCGCCACGCGCTCGCGGGCCTCGTGGATGGCGCCCGGCTCGAGGTGGCTGTCGCCCACATAGGTGAGCACGAGGTCGACCGGGGCGGCGCGGTGCGACGCGTGCAGGGCGGCGAGGAAGCGATCGCTGAAGCGGGCGCGCGGCTCGCGCGTCGACGGCGCTGCGGGGTCGAGGTCGAAGAGCGGGGCCACGCCGTCGCCGAACAGCACCACGTCGTGTCCCATCCGCACGAGCGGGTCGTGCAGGTTGGACTTCCAGAGGTTGGAGGCGAACGCGGCGTTCGGGCTCGCGGCGAGGACCAGGAATATTCTCATGACTCTCCGGTGCGGCCGCCGCCGCGCGCCGTGCGCCGCGCCGCGGCCTCGACCCCTACCGGATGCCCTCGGCGATGCAGACCGGGTAGAAGTGAATGGTGTTCGGAACGTGCCGGACGTCCGAGAACCCCGCCTCCCGCAGCAGCCGCTCCAGCCGCGCCGGGCTGAAGCCGCTGCGGTGGAACGCGTACGCGTTCTTCTGGCTGCCGTAGACGAGGCGGTAGTACCAGTCCTTCGAAGGCTCGTCGGGCTGCGCGAGGAGCTGGCGCGCGGTCTCCTCGAAGTCCGGCACGTCGACGTGGCAGATGCCGCCCGGCTTGAGCAGCGACCGCCAGTAGGCGAGCACGCCGGGCACCTCGGGGTAGGGGACGTGCTCGAGCACCTGCACGGTGCGGATCTCGTCCACGGTGCCCGGCTCGTACGGCAGCGCGTCCACCCGGCCGTAGCGGTCGACGACGCAGTACTGAGGTCGTCCCGGACCCTTCTCGAGCGTGGCCTGCGACTCCTCGTTCTTGTAGTAGCGCTCGACCGTGGTGCGGTTGAGGTCGGCCAGGTCGGGCCGCTCGCTGGCGAGGTGGGAGTATCCGGGCACCTCGACGTCGATGTTGACCCAGCCGTCGAGGTACACGGTGCCGCAGCCGACGTGCAGACGAAGCGACATGTCGAGCCTTTCCATGGAGGGCATCAGGCGCGCGAACGGCGGGCGATCATGCGGCCTGCCCCGGGGGTGGTCAAGCATCGGCCGGATGCGGCGCCGGTTGCCGGTGCCGGGGGCCCGGTGTAGCGTGGCGCGCCACCCACGTATGAAGGAGCGCCCCATGGACCCCAGCACCCGCATCGCCGTCACCGGCGGCGGCGGCTTCCTCGGCTCGCACGTCATGGAGGCGCTCGCGCGCGCCGGGTTCCGCGACGCCGTGGCCATCCGCTCGCGCGACTACGACCTCATCCACGAGGACGGCGTCGCCCGCATGCTCGCCGGGGTGCGGCCGCAGGCCATCGTGCACCTCGCGGCCGTGGTCGGCGGCATCGGCGCGAACCGCGAGCACCCGGGCTCGTTCTTCTACCAGAACCTGATGATGGGCTCGCTGCTCATGGAGCACGCCCGTCGCGCCGGGGTGAAGCGCTTCCTCAACGTGGGCACCATCTGCTCCTACCCCAAGTTCACGCCGGTGCCGTTCCGTGAGGAAGATCTCTGGAATGGCTACCCGGAAGAGACCAACGCGCCCTACGGGCTCGCCAAGAAGATGCTGCTCGTGCAATCGGCGGCCTACCGGCAGGAATACGCGTTCGACTCGAGCAGCGTGCTGCTCGTGAACCTGTACGGGCCTCGGGACAACTTCGACCCGAACACGTCCCATGTCATCCCGGCGCTGATCCGCAAGTGCCTCGAGGCCGTGGACCGGGGCGACCGCGAGATCGAGGTCTGGGGCACGGGCACGGCGACGCGGGAGTTCCTCTACGTCGAGGACGCGGCCGAGGCGATCGCGCTGGCGCTCGGGAAGCTCGAGGGCAGCGAGCCCATCAACATCGGCTCGGGGCACGAGATCTCGATCCGCGAGCTGGTCGAGGCGATCGCGCAGGCGTGCGGCTTCACGGGCACGCTGCGCTGGGACGCCAGCAAGCCCGACGGCCAGCCGCGCCGCTGCCTCGAGGTCTCGAAGGCGGCCGAGCGCCTCGGCTGGCGCGCGCGCACGCCGTTCGCGGACGGCCTGGCGCGCACCGTGGCGTGGTACCGCACCGTGCGCGCGAAGAGCGGCGCGCCCGCCTGAGCCGGCCGTGATCTCGGTCGTCGTGCCCTCGCGCGGCGACGCGCGCAAGCTCGCGACGCTGCTGGGCGCGCTCGAGGCGCAGACGCTGCCGCG
>JBAIWU010000708.1:0-2788 GCA_037917155.1 Candidatus Eiseniibacteriota bacterium | reverse complement strand
GGGGGCGGCACTCTCGACTCTGCGGCACGCCGAGGCGCTCGCGCGCGCGCGCGGCTCGCTGGCCCGCGCCGCCAGCGCCGCCCAAGCGGGCGAGCCCGGCGAGATCCTGGCGCTCGAGCTGCGCGAGAGCCTCGCGGCGATCGGCGAAGTGACCGGCGAGGCCGCCGGCGAGGACCTGCTCGAGCGGATCTTCGCCCGCTTCTGCGTGGGCAAGTGATGGCAGCGAGCGCGCGCCCGACCGGCTCCCTCCGCCCGGCGATGGTCCACCGGCCCGACGCCTTCGACGTCGTGGTGGTCGGCGCGGGCCACGCAGGCTGCGAGGCGGCCGTGGCCTCGGCGAAGCTCGGGCTCTCGACCGCGCTGCTCACCGTGAATCTCGCCGACTCGGCCAAGATGTCCTGCAATCCGGCGATCGGCGGCATCGCCAAGGGCCAGATGGTCCGCGAGATCGACGCCCTGGGCGGCGTGATGGGGATCGTGGCCGATCGCGCCGGCATCCAGTTCAAGACCCTGAACCGCTCGCGCGGGCCGGCGGTGTGGTCACCGCGCGTGCAGTGCGACAAGGCGCTCTATTCGGCCGAGATGTCGCGGCTCCTGGACGGCGTGCCGGGGCTCACGCGGATCGCGGGCGTGTCGAACCACGTGTGCCTCGATGCCGGCCGCGTCGCGGGCATCGAGCTCGACGACGGCCGGCTGCTCCGCTGCCGCTCCGCGGTGATCACGCCGGGCACGTTCCTCAACGGTCTCATCCACATCGGCGAGCGCCAGCTGCCCGGCGGCCGCATCGGCGAGCACGCCGCGCGGGCGCTCAGCGAATGCCTGGCCGAGCTGGGTCTCGAGCGCGGCCGGCTCAAGACCGGCACCCCCGCGCGTCTCCATCGCGATTCCATCGCCTGGGACGCGCTCACGCCGGCGCCCGGCGACGATCCGCCCGAGCCGTTCTCGCACTGGAGCGGCCCGCTCGAGGTGGAGCAGATGCTGTGCTGGCTCACGCGCACCGGGCCGCGCACCCACCGCGTGATCCGCGAGCATCTCCACCGCTCGCCGCTCTACTCGGGCGCGATCCGCGGCACCGGGCCGCGCTACTGCCCCTCGATCGAGGACAAGGTGGTCAAGTTCCCCGAGCGCGACTCGCACCAGGTCTTCCTCGAGCCCGAGGGCCGCGACGTGCCCGAGATCTACGTGAACGGCATGTCGTCGAGCATGCCCGCGGAGGTGCAGCTCGAGTTCCTGCGCACCGTGGAGGGCCTCGAGCGCGCCGAGATGCTCCGCCCCGGCTACGCGGTCGAGTACGACTTCGTCCTGCCGCACCAGCTCGACGCCACGCTCGAGGTGAAGCGCGTGCCCGGCCTGTACTTGGCCGGGCAGATCTGCGGAACCTCCGGGTACGAGGAGGCGGCCGCGCAAGGCTTCGTGGCGGGCGTCAACGCCGCCCATCGCGTGCTCGGCCGCGGGCCGTTCGTGCTGCGCCGCGATCAGGCGTATGTCGGCGTGCTGGTGGACGATCTGGTGACTCGCGAGCATCGCGAGCCGTACCGGATGTTCACCTCCGCGGCCGAGCACCGGCTGCTGCTGCGCGCCGACAACGCCGACGAGCGCCTGTGCGCGATCGGCCACCGGCTCGGGCTCATCAGTGGCGACCAGCTCGAGCGCGTGCGCGAGAAGTACGCGGCGATCGAGGCCGAAGCGCGCCGGCTGGAGCGCGTCACGGTGAGGATGGTGGCGGGTGGGAGCCCGGCGCGCGATGCTGCTGTTGCGGAGGCGGCGCAACCTGGCGCCGGGACGGGCGGACGCGCGGGCGTCGAGGCCGGTGAGAGCGGGCGGGCGGGCGGCGTCGACAAGGTGGCGCTGGAGCACGAGGTCGAGACGGATTCGGTGCTTGCGACGATTTCAGACGCCCCCGCTCCACTGCGGACGATTCGCGGGGACGGCGCGGGGCCGCGAGAGGCGGACGAAGTCGGGCTCTCGCCACCCGCCGTGGCGCTTCGCGCGATCGACGCCCTGTCGCGGGCGGGAATGCGCTACGAGACGCTCGCGTCGCTCGGCGTGCCGACCGCGCTGCCGCCGGCATGGGGCGCGTGCCTCGAGGTGCGCGCGCGCTATCGCGGCTACATCGAGCGGCAGCAGCGCCTGGCAGGACAGTCCGCCGCGATCGAGACCACCGCGATCCCGGCCGCGCTCTGGGACGGCGAGCTGCGCGGCGTCTCGCGCGAAGCGGGCGAGAAGCTGCGGCGCTGGCGGCCCGCGACGCTCGGGCAGGCCGGCCGCATCGCCGGCGTCTCGCCCGCCGACGTGACCGTGCTGCTCGTCCACTTGCGCAGGTTCGGCGGCAGAAGCTGAGGGCCACGGGGCGATCGTGGCCGAGCGCGCCTCGCTCGAGGCGCGCGGCTGACGACCCGCACGCGCCAGAGGAAGGCGGCGCTCGTCACGGGCCCCGCCTGGGCACAGTGCCGACAGCCCCGGCGCCGGTTCTCGCTCGCGGGCGTGCTATGGTGCGCTCATGCGTTCGCGCTCGCCTCGCACCGCTTCCGCGCGTCGATCCGGGTCGCCGCGCTCCGGCGCGGAGCGCGCCCGAAGCTCCGCGCGAAGCCCAGCGCGCGCTCGAGACTCCGCGCCCGGCGGGTCCAGCGCGGGAGCGATCGGTTCACCCCAGCGGCGCGAGCGCCCTGTGCGCCCGGGGGAGCAGCGCGGCCGCCGCGATCGCTCGGCCACGAACGCGCGCCCCGGGCGCCCGCGCGGGGAGCGCGACAACCGCGATCGCTGGGCCCGGAGTTCGCGCTCTCAAGCG
>JBAIWU010000707.1:0-2557 GCA_037917155.1 Candidatus Eiseniibacteriota bacterium | reverse complement strand
GGCGGTGGTGGCGGTGTCGGTGGTGGTGGCGGTGGTGGCGGACTGGTGGCGGGACGCGCGTGCCTGATCGGCAAGTTCATGGCCCAGCGCGACAGCACGTGCTTCCGGATCCGGCCCGTCGATCACTCGTTCGAACTCAGCGACGTGATCCCCTCGAGCATTCGGCTGCGATTCCAAGGCGACTCGCTCGCCACGATGGGCAATCCCTGGATCGACGTCCAGTGCGAGGGCGGCAAGGGCCATGGGCACGACGGCAAGGATGACGCCGCCGGTATTCGCACCGACGCCGGTCCGCAGGGCGGCGGCGACGACCAGGGCGGGGACAACGGCTGCGACGTGAGCTGCAAGCGCGGCCTCGCCGAGGGTCACGAGGACGGCGAGGGGGATGGGAACGGCAAGCCCACCAGCGACTGCGACACGCTGGGCATCGATGCCTGCTTCCCGACCGAGGCGCTCGTGCTCCTGTTCTCGACGTCCGCGGCCGCGCACGGGTCGCCCGCGCACGATCGGCTGCCGTGCGCGCTGCTCCATGCCGACATCGTCGCGACGCTGAAGAGCGGCGCCACCGTGGTCGCCACGTTCGGCGGGCACGGCAACGACAAGGGGCACGGCGGCGGCGACGACTCGCCGGGCAAGGGTGGAAGTCGGCGCGACACCGTCGTCAGCGCCCGGGTGATGCCGAACCCGCTCAACCCGGCCACGCAGGTCTCCTTCACGACGGCGCGCGACGGCCAGGTGCGCGTGGTGGTCTACGACATGCAGGGGCGCCTCGTGAAGAGGCTGCTCGACGAGTACCGGCCAGCCGGTACCCAGGTGCTGACGTGGGATGGCACGAGCGAGTCGAGCGGACGCGTGCCCAGCGGCGTGTACTTCCTCCGGGTCCAGGCGCCCGAAGGCATGGGGATTCGCCGAGTCGTCGTGGTGCGGTAACCGATGGAACCCCGTGGCGTGGACACGAACGCTTCGGCGCCTGGAGAGGGCCACCCGAGGAGGTGCAACGTGCGTCGAGGAATGCGCGTGGTGGTGCGAGGGCCGTTGCTGGCCCTCGCCCTGGCCGCGCAACTCACGGCCGGACCCGCGATGGCGGGACCGTTCTCACAGCTGCAGGTCCTGCTGCCGGGCGAGAGCGCGGCCCCCGGGACGGCCTCCGGCAAGACCGGAACCCCGACCGCGCAGACCGCCGGCGTGCCGTTCATCGTCACGGTCAACGCGTGCGACGCCTCCTGGACGGTGGTCCCCACGGTCACCCACACGATCCGGATGCTGAGCTCCGACGCGAGCGCGTCGCTGCCGGCCGCCGCCCAGCTCGTGGGCGGCACGGGCGCCTACGTGGTCATCCTGAATGCGGACGGAACCTTCACGATCTCCGCGCACGACGCGTCGGACGGCACGATCCCCGACGGAACCAGCTCGCCCGTGCGCTCGTTCGTGCTGCAGAGCCTCTCGTTCTCGAGCGTCGCCCAGCCGCAGACCGCCGGCGTTCCGTTCGCCGTGACGATCACCGCGCGCAACGCGAATCAGGAGCTGGTCAGCGGCTTCGGGGGCGGGGTGCGCCTGAGCGAGGTCACGAGTCTCGGGGCGGGCCGGATCTCGCCGGCCCTCGTGACCATGACCGCCGGCCAGTGGAGCGGCAGCGTCACCGTCTATCGCGCCGACGAAACGGCCCCCAGCGGCGGCAACGCGCTCGTCGCCGCCCAGGTGGACGGCAATCCCAGTCAGAGCGGCACGAGCAACGGCTTCGTCGTCCACCCCGGACCGTTCAAGCGCGTGCAGGTCGTGATGCCGGGCGAGTCGCCGCTGCCCGGGAGCGTGTCCGGTATCACGGGCGTGCCCACCAGCCAGACCGCGGGGCAGAGCTTCACGGTGAGCGCCTATGCGACGGACGACTACTGGAACCAGGTGCCGAGCGGGGACGCGATCCAGATCGCGTCGTCGACCGATCCCGCGGACACGCCCGTGAACGGCGCGCTCAGCGCCGGCTTCAAGCAGCTCTCGTTCACTCTGATGACGGTCGGGACCCAGACCGTGACGGGAACGGACCAGACCAATGCCTCGATCGCGCCGATGACCAGCGCCGGGATCCAGGTGGTGCCGAGCGCGGCGGACAACTTCGCCTTCTCGGCGATCGCCTCGCCGCAGGTCGCGGGCGTGCCGTTCACGGTCACGATCCGCGCGACCGACGCGAGCGGCAACACCGTCTACAACTACTCGGGTGACGCCGCGCTGGGTCCCAACACGGGCACCGGCACGAGCTCGCCTTCGCTGATCACCTTCACGGCCGGCGTCTGGAGCGGCCCGGTCACGATGTTCGGAGCCGGCGCCTCGGTGAAGCTCACGTGCACGGACTTCTCGAGCCCGCCGCGCACGGGTACGAGCGGCAACATCACCGTGAATCCCGCGACGTTCAAGAAGCTCCAGGTCCTGCTGCCTGGCGAGTCGCCGAAGAGCGGCACGGCCGACGGCAAGGACGGCACGCCCAACCCGCAGATGGCCGGCACGCCTTTCCCCGTCACGATCCGCGCGGTCGACGACTACTGGAACGTGGTGAGCGGGATCG
>JBAIWU010000706.1:0-3668 GCA_037917155.1 Candidatus Eiseniibacteriota bacterium | reverse complement strand
CGGCCGCGCGCGCGACGAGCGCCGGCAGCGCGTCGACCGGGGTCGCGAGCACGACCACCTGCGCGTCCCCGCAGGCCGCCTCGAGCGACAGCGCCGCCTCGTCGACCGCGCCCGCCGCCAGCGCGCGGCGCGCGGTCGCCAGGCGCGCGTCGAAGCCCGTGCGCCGCCAGCGCCCGGTCCGCGCCAGCGCGAGCCCGATCGAGCCGCCGATCTGGCCCAGGCCGACGATCGCGACGCGCCGCGCGTCCTTCGCGACCGGGCCCACGCGGTCGGAGGGGTGCGCGAGGTCGCGGCGCAGCGCCACGGCCTCGTCGAGGTAGACCGGCTCGAGCCGGTGGCCGCGCGGCACGTCGCGCACCGTGACGAGCACGCGCACGATGCGCTTGGGCGCGCCGGGCACCGCGATCTCGGTGGCGCAGAGCAGCGGCGCGTCGGTCCAGCCCAGCCGCCGCGCGGCGTGCGCGGGGAAGTCCGCGGTCAGGTCGGGCGTCGCCGTGAACAGCGCGCTCACGATCCGCTCCGGCGAGAGGTGGTTGCGCGCGATCAACTCGGTGACCAGGCGCGACGTGGCGATGCGGATCGAGGCCGCGTCGTTCCGCGGGACCGAGATGGCCCCGCGCACGGCGGCGATCGTCGTCGTCGACGGCATGCTGCCTCCGGGCGCCGCCGGACACGGCGTCCGGGCGGCCGGTCCGTCACCGCGCGGCGGCGGCGGGCTCGAGGTGGTAGAGCTGCTCGTAGTACTGCCGGACCATACGGTCCGAGCTGAACCGGGTCGTGGCCATGTGGATGCTGGCCACCATCATCGCGCGCCACGTCGCCGGGTTCCGCCACGCGGGCAGCACCCGGTTCTCGAGCGTGTCGTACAGCGCCTCGAGGTCGCGCGCGTCGTCGCCCGGCTCGCCCTTGCCGATCGCGAAGCCGTTGACGCCGTCCTCGCAGCCCTCCGGCCACCAGCCGTCGAGGATGCTCACGTTGAGCACGCCGTTCATGGCCGCCTTCATGCCCGACGTGCCGCTGGCCTCGAGCGGGCGGATCGGGTTGTTCAGCCACACGTCGCAGCCGCGCGTCAGCAGCCGGCCCACGCCCATGTCGTAGTTCTCGAGGAAGAACACGCGGCCGGGGTGCTTGCGCGCGCTCTGGACCAGCCGCGCCACGATATTGCGGCCCGTGGCGTCGTCCGGGTGGGCCTTGCCGGCGAACACGATCCGCACGTGCTCGTGCTCGAGCAGCTTCTGCAGCCGCGCCTCGTCGCGCAGGATGAGGTCGCTGCGCTTGTAGCTCGCCGCGCGGCGCGCGAAGCCGATCACGAGGCAGCCCGGGTCGATCGCGACATCGTGCCGGCGCTCGATCTCGTCGAGCAGCGCCGCCTTGCACGTCACGTGCGCCTGCCACACGGCGTCGGGGTCGTCGCCCGCGGCCGCGATCTCGGCCGCCTGCCACGTGGGCTGGTGCACGCCGTTCGTGATCGCGCCGATGGGCGCGGCGTTGTCCACGCCCGCCCACATCGCGCGCGAGGTCTCGCCGTGGAGCTGCGCGACCGCGTTCGCGGCGCGCGCGAGGCGAAGCCCGGCGACGGTCATGTTGAACGGGTCGCCGCCGATGGCGCGCATCTCGGCGCCCGAGAGCTGCAGGCACGCGCCCATGCGGCGGAGGTCCTTGATCTGGTGCTCCTCGTTGCCGGCGACCACGGGCGTGTGCGTCGTGAACACGATGCGCTTGCGCACCTCCTCCCACGCCTGCGGGAACTGCATGCCGCCTTCCATCTGCTCGGCGATCATCTCGAGCCCCGCGAACACCGCGTGACCCTCGTTGAAGTGGTACGCGTGGATCGGGTAGCCGAGCCACGAGAGCGCCCGCACGCCGCCGATGCCGAGCAGCATCTCCTGCGCGATGCGCGTGTCGGTGCCGGACTCGTAGAGGCGGTGCGTGATCCAGCGGTCCTCGTGCCGGATGGGGTCGACGAGGAAGAGCGGGCACGTGCCGAACTTCTCGGTCATCCAGACGCGGCACTGGATCTCGACGCCGCGGACGCGGACGCGGACCCGGACGCCCGTGTCCTGCAGGAATCCCGCGTCGAAGCCCGGGAACTCCTCGTACGGCCGGCCGTCGGCGCCGATGCGCTGGACGCAGTAGCCGCGCGCCCACAGCAGGCCCACGGCCACCATCGGCACCTTCAGGTCGTGGGCGGACTTGATGAAGTCACCGGCCAGGATGCCGAGGCCCCCCGAGTAGATCGGGAAGGACTCGTGCAGGCCGTATTCCATGCAGAAGTAGGCGACGTGCGGCGGACGCAGGGGCATCGGGGCTCCGGAAGCGGCGGCGACGTGAGCGGGACTCGAAACGCGTCGGGGATGATAGGCGCGTGCTCCCGTGCTGTCACACCGCGAGCCGCGCTGCGGGCCGTCGGCGACGGCGCCGCGCGCGTGCGGCGCACCGCGGGGCGACGGCTCAGGAGGCGGCCGGCGCGGCGGTCGGGTGCATGGCCGAGCGCTTGCGCCGCAGGAACGGCCGCTCGACGAACACCCACGACGCGAGCCCGACGGCGTACGTGACCGCGAGCACCACGGCGAGCAGCCACGCGTGCCCGCGCCATCCCAGCTCGAGCAGCGCGTTCAGCACGAGGCCGTGATAGATGTACACGCCGTAGGAGATGTCGTTGCCCCGCAGGACGCGGTCCGAGACGCCCGGCGTGGTGTACGCCAGCGAGACGACGGTGACCGCCATCAGCAGCGAGTTCACGACGAACGCCGTCGCGCCCGCGGGCAGCAGCAGGTGGACGCCGACGTAGCCCGCGAGCCAGAGCCAGCCGCGGCCCGCGATCCAGCGCGAGGCGTGCGCCCCGACCCGTTGCAGCAGCACGCCGGCCAGGAACATGTAGATGTGGGGCACGAAGGAGTAGCGGAACAGCTTGTGCCCGAGCGGCTCGGCGAGCCCCTCCTCGACCGGCGAGGCCATGCGCGCGAACAGCCAGCCGGCGCCGATGAAGGCGACGAAGACGGCGGCGATCCACGCCGTGCGGTGCCGCGAGCGCCGCGTCAGCGCGTAGAGCCCGGGCAGCAGCACGTAGAACTGCAGCTCGATCGGGATCGTCCACAACGCCCCGTTGTACGAGCCGAAGCCGAACGGCTTGAGGAAGTGCGGCGTGTAGATGAGCCCCACGAGCTGCGCGGCGAGCCACGCGAGCCCCCGCAGGCTGAGGAACGAGAACCCGAACGCGCTCGCGACCGGGATGGTGAGCAGCACGACGCACCAGAGCCCCGGGAAGATGCGCAGCAGGCGGTTGCGCCCGTACGTGCGCACGCCGGAGCTGCGCTCGTACGACGCCGAGATCAGGAAGCCGCTGATCGTGAAGAAGATCGGCACGCCCGGGAACGCCTCGATCAGCCGCCACAGGGGCGGGTGCGGCAGTCCGAGGTGCGCCACGGTGTGGCTCACGACGACCTGCGTCGCCGCGAGGATGCGCAGCAGGTCGAAGTTGTTGACCTTGAACTCGCGGGACATCAGGCGCCTCGGGGGGGGCCGCGCCCTCGCGATCAGGCGGGGCGGGGATGCGTGAGCGGATGAGTATCGGGTCGGCTCCGTGGCGCCGCCAGCGCGCGCGGGCGCCCGCCGCACCACGGCGATCCGGCGCGCCGGGGCAACCGCGGCCGCCCGGCGGGCGTACT
>JBAIWU010000705.1:0-3765 GCA_037917155.1 Candidatus Eiseniibacteriota bacterium | reverse complement strand
GCCCGCCGCAGCCGTTGCCGCTCTCGTCGGCGTCCTCCTCGTAGCGCATCACCACCCGCCGCGTGCCGGTGCCCGCCGGCGCGGCCTTCTTCGCCGCGCGCGCGTGCGCGATCAGCGCGGCGCGCTCGCGCGCCAGCGCGTCGCGGCCGGCGAGGTCCAGCTCGCGGTCGAAGTAGCGCCGGCCCTGGATCCACGTCTGCTCGCAGCGCGAGTAGGGCGAGAGCGGCGAGCCGTTCCAGACCGCGAAGTCAGCCTCCTTGCCCGGCTCGAGCGAGCCCATGCGGTCGTCGAGCTTGAGGGACTTCGCCGGGTTGAGCGTCACCGTCTTGATCGCCTCGTCGGGCGGCATGCCGCCGTACTTGATCGCCTTCGCGGCCTCGGTGTTCAGGCGCCGCGCCAGCTCGGGATCGTCCGAGTTGAAGCCCACGTTCACGCCGCGGTCCCACATGAGCCACATGTTCCACGGGATCGCGTCGATGACCTCCTGCTTGTACGCCCACCAGTCCGAGAAGCCGATCGCCGAGGCGCCGTGCGCGGCCAGCTCGTCGGCCACCTTGTAGCCCTCGAGGATGTGCGTGAACGTGTTCACGCGGAAGCCGAAGCTCTCCGCGAGGCGCATGAGCATGAGCACCTCGTCCTGCCGGTACGAGTGGCAGTGGATGAGGCGCTTGCCGTGGATGATCTCGGAAAGGGCCTCGAGCTGCAGGTCGCGGCGCGGCGGCAGGGCGCGCCGGCCGGCCCTGTACTCGGCCCAGGCGCGGTCGTAGTCCTGCGCCTCGAGGAAGGCGTCGCGGATGGTCTGCTCGACGCCGGCGCGCGTCTTGGGATAGCGGTCGGTGCGCTCGGCGCCGAAATTCGCCTGCTTGGGGTTCTCGCCGAGCGCGAACTTCACCGTGGGCGCGGCATCGGCCATGAAGAGCTGGTCCGGGGCGGCGCCCCACGTGTTGCGGATCACCGCGCACTGCCCGCCGATCGCGTTGCACGAGCCGTGCAGCAGGTGCAGCACGGTCACGCCGCCCGCGAGCTGCCGGTACAGGTTCGAGCTCTCCGAGTTGATCACGTCCTGGATGCGCACCTCGCACGTGACGCTGTTCGTGCACTCGTTCACGTTGCCGAGGATCGCCCAGTGGCTGTGCTCATCGATGATGCCCGGCGTGACGTGCCGGCCGGTGCCGTCGATCACCAGCGCGTCCTTCGGCGCCGCGAGGCCCCGGCCCACCTCCGCGATGCGGCCGTCCTGCACCAGCACGTCCGCGCCCTGCAGCGTGCCCTGCGGGCCGGCCGTCCACACGGTGGCATTGCGCACGAGCACCGCGGGCGGCGCGAGCGGCGCCGGCGCGCGCCACGGCTCGGGATCGCCCATCACGCCGGCCGCGGCGACGAGCGAGTCGGGCGGCTGCGGCTTCTCATCGCGCTTCACGGGCCGCGCGGTGACCGGGTGCTGCCCGACGCCGGCCACGGTGAGCGTGCCCTTCAACGCGTCGTTGGCGGCCGTGAGGTCGAAGGCCTCCGCGGGCTCGTCGCCGTGCCGCAGCGTGAACGTCGCGCGGTGCGCGGACAGGCGCACGCCGCGAGTGCGCACGGTGTCGGCGCCCACGACGAGCGTCGCGGTCGTGTCGCGGTCGGCCGCGATCTCGAACGGGTGCGGGCCGCGGCCCCAGTCGAGCGACCACTTGCCCGCCGGGGTCGTCTCGTCCTTCGCGGTCTCGTAGCGCTCGCCGTCCACCCACACCTCGCGCACCTTGCCGCCCGCGAACAGGGGCCCCCGCGTCACGGTCAGGTTGGCGATCCTCCCCGGCGCGAGCGTGCCCAGCCGCTGGTCGAGCCCGAGCAGCTTCGCCGGCACGGTGGTCACCGCCGCGAGCGCCCCGTCGGCGCTCCAGCCGCGACGGATCGCGCGCCCGACGTTGGCCGCGAACTGCCTCGGGTCCTTGAGCCCGTTGCTCGTGAGCGCGAACGTCACGCCCGCCTTCGCCAGCGCCGCGGGGTTGCCCGGCGCGTCCTGCCAGCCGCGCAGCTCCACGAGCGAGACGTCGAGCGCCGCGTCGTCGTCGCTCACGTCCGGCGGGTCCGGGAAGTTGACCGGCACCACGAGCGGCAGGGCCGTCGCGGCGATCTCCCGCACGCGCTTGTACTCGTCGCCCGCGCCCACGACGCGCGCCCGGACGCCGGCCTCCTTCGCGAGCGCGGCCGCGCGCAGCACCTCGAGCATGTCGTCGGCGATGAACTGCACCGGCTGCGCGCCCGAGATCGCCGGCTGCAGGGCGGCGAGCGCGTTGTCGGTGGCGGGCCGCTGCGCCGCGGAGGGCTTGCGAGCGTACGCCGCGTTCGCGTCGCGGTACCACGCCGCGTCGAGGAACGCCTGCCGGATCACCGCGATCGCCCCCATCAGCGAGCCGGGGTAGCCCTGCGGCAGCGGCGAGATCGCGACGACCTGCGCGGCGTCGGGCACGAGCGTGTTGGGCCCGGCCGGCCCGTCGCCGAGGCCCACCACGGCGCTGCTGCCGCGCAGGATGCCGCGGCGCGGCGCGACCTGCGCCACGGTGAAGCCGGCCGCCCGCAGTCCCTCGAGCTGCTCGCGGCTCCAGCCGAGGTTCTCGATCGCGCGGTACTCGGCGCGCACCGCGGGCTGCGCGTCGGAGGCGCCGCGCGGGGCCTCGGGCTCGGGCGTGGCCAGGCGCCGGCCGGGGCCGGGCGGCGTCGCGGGCCGCGCGTCGGCCGCGGGGTCCGCCGGCTGCACGCCGGCGTCGATCAGCCCCGGGTACACGGTGAGGCTCTCGGCATCCCACACGCGCGCGTCCGCGGGCACCGGCACGTCCCGGCCCACCGCCACGATCAGGCCGTCGCGGATCACGATCGTGCCGTCCTCGATCACCTGGCCGGGCGCGGGCACGATGCGCGCGTGGACGAGCGCGTGCACGCGCGGCGTCGCGGCGGTCGCGGACGTGGTGAGCACGGCGCACGCCAGCGCGGCGAGCGTGGTGGACGATCGCCAGCGCGGACGGAGGTACGGGCGCATCGGTTCACTCCTCGATCGAAGGGAACGCTCGGGCGCGACGGGGACGGTGCGCCGCACGGTGGAGGCTCGAAACGTTAGAGGCGCGCTCGCGCCGCGCTCAAGCGCGGAGTGCGCGCGCGCGCGGGCCCGGGACGAGCGTGGCGGATCGAGCCACCAGTGCGGGGCCGCTCAGCGCGGCGCGCCCCGGTACGGCCGGTGGGCGCGGTAGAGCGCGCGCTGCCGCGCGTAGTCCGCGGCCTCGGCCGCCGCGCCCGCGCGCCGCGCCTGCGCCACGGCGTCGTCGGCCGCCGCGAGCGCGTCGTCCCAGCGCCCCGCCTCGGCGTACGCCGCGGCGCACGTGGCCGCGAGCGCGGCGCTCGGCGCGGGCGCGACGCGCATCGCGTGCTCGGCCATCCGCACCGCCGCCGCGCCGTCGCGCACGGAGGCGTCCGCCAGCGTCGCGCGCATCCACGCGGCGTTGAGCAGCGCGTTCAGGTCGTCCGGCCGCGCCGCGAGGATGGCTTCGTACTGCGCGAGCGCGTCGCGGCCGCGGCCGAGCCGCTTGAGCGTCTCGGCCAGTGCGCGGCGGTACTCGACGCGGCCCGGCGCGGCCGTCACCGCGCGCTCGAGCTCCGCGGCGGCCTCCGGCGCGCGCCCCATGCCCAGCTCGTCCATGTAGCCGGCGCTCACGCCGGGCTCGGTCGCGCTCGCCGCCGCCGGCGCCTCGGCACGGTGGTCGTCGAGCTCGAGCGGCGCGCCGGGCGCCT
>JBAIWU010000704.1:0-9086 GCA_037917155.1 Candidatus Eiseniibacteriota bacterium | reverse complement strand
GGCGGACCCGCCCGGGTCCGCCGCGCGGCGCGCGGGGGCCGGGCGCGGGCCGCGATTGACACGCGCGGGGCGGCCTGCCTACGGTCGCGCCCCATGTCCACGATCCCTCCCGCATCGGTCCCGGCCGTCGAGACGCGCGGCCTGCGGCGCGTGTTCAAGGCCTCGCGGGGCGCGGGCGAGGTCGTCGCGCTGGCGGGCGTGGACCTGCGCATCGAGCGCGGCGAGGTCTTCGGCCTGCTGGGGCCCAACGGCGCCGGCAAGACCACGTGCATCAAGATCCTCAACACGCTGCTGTTCCCGACCGAGGGCACGGCGCGCGTCGCGGGGCTCGACGTGGTGGCGCAGGCGCGCGAGGTGCGCGAGCGCATCGGGCTCGTCTCCGGCGGCGAGTCGTCGGGCTACGGCATCCTCACGGTGCGCGAGTGCCTGTGGATGTTCTCCCAGTTCTACGCCGTGCCCTCGTCCGTGGCGGAGCCGCGCATCGACGCGCTGCTCGACGTCGTGGGCCTGCGCGAGCTGGCGCGCACGCGCATCAACCGCCTGTCCACGGGGCAGCGGCAGCGCATGAACTTCGCGCGCGGGTTCGTCTCGGACCCCGAGATCATGTTCCTCGATGAGCCCACGCTGGGCATGGACGTCAACGCGGCGCGCGAGCTGCGCGCGTTCGTCCTGCGCTGGGTGCGCGAGCGGCCGGAGCGCACGGTGCTGCTCACGACGCACTACATGGCCGAGGCGGACGAGATGTGCGACCGCATCGCCATCATCGACCGCGGTCGCGTGCTCGCCTGCGACACGCCGGCCGAGCTGCGCCGCTCGGTGCAGGGCGGCCAGCACGTCGAGCTCGAGGTGCGCGGCTCGGCGCCGGTCTCCCTGGCGGAGGTCGACGGCGTCGCGCTCGCGTGGGGCGCACCGCACCCGGAGCGCGGCACGCTCACGCTCAAGTTCCGGCTGCCGCAGGGGCGCGTCCTGGGCGAGACGCTGCGGGCGCTCGAGGCGCGCGGGCTCGCCGTGCAGGCGGTCTCGACGCGGGAGACGTCGCTCGAGGACGCGTTCATCCGCATCGTCGGCCGCGGCCTCGACGACGCGGGAGGGGAGGACGCGTGAGCGGCCCGGCGCGCGGACCGCTGGCGTTCTGGCGCGCCGCGTGGGCGCGGGCCTACGTGCGGCTCGTGGGCTCCCTGCGCGCGCCCGACTTCATCGTCTCGGACGCGCTGTTTCCCAACCTCGGCATGTGCGCGTTCGTGCTGCTCTACCGCGCGCTGGGCGCGCCGCGCTCGTACGAGGCGCTGGCGGTGATCGGCGGCATCCTGACGACCTACTGGATCAACGTGCTGTGGGGGATGGGCGCGCAGTTCTACTGGGAGAAGCAGTCGGGCCAGCTCCAGCTCTACTTCGCCGCGCCCTGCTCGCGCATGGCGATCCTCACCGGGATGGCGCTCGGGGGCTTCGCGGCGAGCGTGGGGCGCTCGCTCGTGGGCGTCGCGCTCGGCTTCTGGGTGTTCCACGTGCGGCTCGCGCCGTTCTCGCCGGCAATGCTCGTCGCCGTGTTCCTCGCCACGATGGCGGCGCTCTACGCACTGGGCATGACCATGGCGAGCCTGTTCCTGCTGTACGGGCGCGAGGCGTGGAACACCGCGAACGCGCTGATCGAGCCGGTCTACTTCCTCTCCGGGCTCTACTTCCCGATCCGCACCCTCGGCGTGCTGGGTGGCATCGCGGCGGCGCTGATCCCGCTCACGCTCGGCGTGGACGCGCTGCGCCAGGTGCTGCTGGGCCGCGCGGCGCACGGGCTCCTGGCGGTGCCGCTCGAGCTGGCCGCGCTGTGCGGCTTCGCGGCGCTGTTCCTCTGGCTCTCGCACGTGGCGCTGCGGTTCCTCGAGGATCTCGCCAAGCGCGAGGGAAGGCTCACCCTGCGATGGCAGTGAGCGCGACCCTCCGCCGGCTGCGCACGTCCGCCTGGCTCGGGTGGCTCGTGGACAGCAACTGGACGGACCCGACTCTGTTCGTGATCTACGCGGTCGCGCGCCCGCTCGCGACCGCGCTGATCCTCGTGGGCATGTACTGGGCCGTGCGCGGCCCGCGGCTGCACGCCTCGCTGTTCGCGGGCTTCTACGTCGCGAACGCGTTCCACGCCTACGTCAACACGGTCATGGTCGACATGGGCTGGATCGTGTTCGGCGAGCGCGAGGAGTACGAGACGCTCAAGTACGTCGTCGCGTCCCCGGTGGGCATGCGCACGTACCTGAGCGGGCGCGCGGCGGTGAAGTTCGCGCGCGCCACGGTGAGCGTGACGCTCATGCTGCTGCTGGGCTGGTACGGGCTCGGGATCCGCTGGTCGTGGGCCGCCGTGCAGCCGGTGCCGCTGGCGCTCGCGCTCGCGCTCGGGCTCGCGGCGACGCTGTTCGCGGGCCTGTTCGTCGGCGGCCTCTCACTCGTGCTCACGCGCTCGGCGATGACCGTGCTCGAGGGCTTCACGCTCGGCCTCTACCTGCTCTGCGGCGTCATCTTTCCCGTCGACCTGCTGCCGCGCGTGCTCCAGTGGGTCGCGCTGGCGCTGCCGTTCACCTGGTGGTACGAGGCGCTGCGGCGCTTCCTGCTCGGGCACGCGACGAGTGCGCGCTTCGCCCACATGGGCGACGGGACGCTGCTGGCCGGCCTCGCGCTCGTCTCGCTGCTCGCCTCGCTCGCGTCGTGGTGGGGCTACGGCGCGCTCGAACACCGGGCCCGCCAGCTCGGGCGCATCGACCAGACGACGCTGTTCTGAAGGACGGTGCGGGGTCCCGGCCGGTCGGGCCGGGACCCCGCGACGCGCACGGTCAGCGCGGACTACTGAAGCAGGACCACCTTGCTCTGACCGACCGTGCGCCCGTCGACGCGGAGCCGCACCATGTAGAGGCCGGGCGGTGTCCTCCCGTCCGCGTTCCACGACGCGCGCCACGTGCCGGCGTCCCGGCTCGAGTCCTCGATCACGCCGACCCGGCGCCCCGCCAGGTCGAGCAGCTCGACGGTGACGCGGCCCGGCGCGCGCAGCGCGTAGTCGACCGCGAACGCGCCGCCTGCCGGGTTGGGCGAGATGCCGCGCAGCACGGTCGCCGCCGGCAGCGCGCCCGGCTCGACCCCGACGCCCCCGGCGTAGACCGCGAGGTCGTAGGCGCCGGTGCCGCCGTTGTCGTTGACGACGACCAGCCCGTAGAAGTCCGTGGCCGGTGCGGTGTACGACGTGTGGCTAGACGTCTCGAGCACGCGTCCCGAGCGCGACGCCCAGTAGGTCGAGCCCGGGTTGCGGAACAGCAGCAGCTTGAGGTCCGCGGCGCCCGTGTGCGCGAAGTAGAGGCCGTAGGCCTGCCCCGCGTTCAGCCCGACGTCCCACGCCTCGAGCACGTTCGCGTAGGTCACCGCGCGGTGGACCGGCGGCGCGCCGACGGCGAGCAGGTCCATGCCGTCGTCCCACTGCACGACGCCCGCGCTCGTGCCCAGGACGCGGTACGGGTGGACGTAGTACGTGCCGAACGCGTTGGCGCCGATGTTGAAGTCGCCGACCACGAAGTCCACCATCGTGCCCGCCTGCACCGACATCGACAGCGGCGCCGAGAAGCACTGGCCGGGCATGCCGCCCGACGGGTTCAGGTAGACGCCGATGTCCCAGTCCGTGCTGCCGCGGACGCCCACGGCGGTCCAGTAGTCGGCCGCCTGGTGGAACGACGTGAACATCGCGGGGCTGGCGTAGTAGGCGGTGCCGCTCTCCAGCGTGGTGATCGAGAAGCAGGCCCGGACCCCCATCCTGTACGTGTCGGCCACGGCGTTGTCGTTCACGACCACCACGGCGTAGTCGTCGCTCGTGGGCGGCGAGTAGCTCGCGCTCCCGTACGCGACCGGCAGGTCGAGGACCGCCATGCCGCGTGTCGCCCAGTACGTGCCGCCCGACGGGTTGCGGAACACGAGCAGGTGCAGGTCGGCGCCGCCGGTGTGCGTGAGGTCGAACGTGTACGTGTAGCCCGCGGTCAGCCAGACATCCCAGCACTCGAGCACATCGTCCGCGCCGGTGGAGCGCACCGCGTCGTTGTTGTCGTTGGGCAGGATGCTGTTCAGGCCGGCGTCCCACTCGACGGTCGCGGCCTGCATGGTGCCCGGCGTGAACTGATACGCCTCGGCGTAGTACGTCCCGGCCGTGTTGTGGTGGAAGTCGCCGACCACGAAGTCCACGGTCGACGTGCTCGAGATCGCCGAGATGGCGAGCAACGGCCCGAGGCAGTCCGGGTACGGCCCGGTCGTCCCCGACGCGACCTCGAGGTCCCAGTCCGTGGACGTGGGCCGCACGCCGATCGCGGTCCACGCGGCGTCGGCCTGGTTGAACGAGAAGTCCGAGAATCCGAACATCGGTGTCGTCGGCGTGCCCGACGCGAGCACGGTCGGGGTGCGGCAGACGCCGTAGCGGAGCCCGTAGGTGCCGGACGATCCCGCGTCGTTGACGACGACGAACGCGTGGAAGCCCGTGCGCGACGGCGTGTACGTGACCACTCCCGCCGTGCCGACGACCAGCGCGGCCGAGCTGCGCGGCACCATGTAGGTCCCGTCGGGGTTCTCGAACACGAGCAGCGTCCGGCCCGGCGAGGGAGTGAACTCGATGCGGTACGGCCACGTCGCGGTCATGTACGCGTCGTACACGTCCACGAGGTCGCTCGCGCCCTGCGAGACGAACATGGGCGGGCCGTTCGCGACGAGCCCCCAATTCGTGTTGACCCACTGCACGATCCCGGACGTGCCCGGCCCCGAGTAGTGCTGCGAGCGCAGGTACGTGCGCTGGAACGGCGTTTCGTTGTAGTCGATCGTGACGAAATCGACGACCGAGCCGCCGGAGCTGGACGACGCCATCACGTCGCCGACGCAGACCGGCGCGGCGCTGCCGGTGGGCGACATGCCCAGCGTGAGGTCCCAGTCGTCGGAGGTCGAGGTGCCACGCACGGCCGCGACGGCCCAGTAGTTCGCCGCCGGCGTGCACGCGTAGTAGCCATTCGGCCAGCCGCTCGCCGTGGGCACGTCGTTCGCGAGTTCCTGCGGGCAGATGCACGGCGAGGCGTTCACGCCCAGCCGGCAGCTCCCGTCGGCGCCGTCGTCGTCCACGACCACGACGCCGTAGTAATCGCTCGCCGGGGCCGTGAAGCTGATGCAGCCGGTGGCGTCGAACAGCGCGGTGATGCGGCCCGCGAAGTACGAGCCGCCGGCCGCGTTGCGGAACAGCAGCAGGTGCAGGTTGGCGCCGGTCGGCTCGAAGACGAAGTGGTACGTCACGCCCGCCGTCAGCAGCACGTCCCACGTGCGCAGGAACGCGGTCGAGGAGAACGCGGCCGTGATCGGCGTGTTGTCGATCGCGAGCACCTGGTTCGCCTGCTGCCACATCACGCGCGCGCCGGGGTTCCCGCTGTACAGGATCGTGGAGGCGTAGGTCGTGGCCAGGGGCGTGTGATTGAAGTCGACCGTGACGAAGTCCACGGGCCCGACCTCGGCCGAGGCCGCGTGCACGTCGCTCAGGCAGACGGGGTAGCCGCCGCCCGCCGTGCCGCCGTAACTGTAGAGGTCGTAGTCGGAGGTGGTCGAGAGCGCGCCGACGGCGCCCCAGTACGAGACCGTCGGCGCGAACGACCAGTCGTGGTAGGCATCGGTCGTCCACTGGCTCGTGCCGTTCACGAGCGCGGTGGGCGCCAGGCACCGCCCGACGCCGAGCGAGAACGACCCGGCTCCGGCGTTGTCGTTCACGACCACGAACGCGTAGTCGCCCGTGGCCGGCGCGGTGTAGGTCGTGGTGGTCGAGGTCGTGAGCACGGCCGCGGAGCGCCCCGCCCAGTACGTCCCCTCACCGGGGTTGCGGAAGACGAGGAGCTTCGCGTCGATGCCCGCGTCGTGCGTGAACGACAGCGTGTAGGTCACGCCCCCGGTCAGGGTGACGTTCCACACCTGGATCAAGTCCATGTAGGTCCAGCTCGCTCTCGCGAACGGGCCCTGCGCCACCAGCGCCTCGGCCGTGTCGCGCCACTGGGCGTGCGCGTACTGCGTGCCCGTGTAGCGGTAGAAGCGCGCGTAGACGTTGGCGAAGGGATCGTGCGTGTAGTCGCCGATCACGAAGTCCACGACCGATCCCCCCAGCGTGGAGCTCGCGAGCCAGTCGGTGACGCAGGCCGGCTCGGCGGCCTGGCTGGCGTACAGGCCGACGTCCCAGTCCTCACCGGCGACGAACGGCCGCGTGGCCATCACCATCCACGACGCGCGCGAGGGGTGGAAGCCGATGATCTGGGGCTCCTCGTTCAGGCCGTAGGTGATGCCGGGCCACATGCCGTAATAGGTGCACGCGGAGTGCGCCGGGCGGTGCCACACCATCAGCAGCAGCGCCGCCGTGGCCAGCGCGACGAGCACGCGCACGAGCAGGTCCAGCATGCGCGCGGTCATGGCCGGTCCTCCCGGTGCGTCGTGTCGGGCGGCGCGGCCTTCTCGCGCTTCGGCGCCGACGCGTCACGCGGCTTCGTGGTGCTCAACTCGGCCGCCTTGCGCGCGGCCGCACCCGGACGTGCGGGCTCGGCGCGCTTCTGGAGCTGCTCGGCGCTCGGCGCGGGCGTCGGCACGGCCGGCGTGCGGCTCACCGTCGATGAGTCGCGCGCCTTCGCGCCGAGCAGGCCCTTCGCGTCCGCGGGCGGCGCGATCACGGCGGCGGGCGCCTTGGGTCGGGGCGTCGCGCCCTTCACCGCGGGCCCCTTCGTCGCGCGGTCGGGCTGCTTGCCCGTCGTGACGGCCGGAGCGGCCGGAGCGCCCGCTGCGATCCGCCCGAGCTTGGCGCGCTGCTCGGCGTTCAGCGCGCCGGGCGAAACGGGCTGCGACGTGCTCGCCGGAGCGGCGGGCTTCACGCGCGCGGGGGAGGGCGCGACGGCGCGCGGCGCGGCGAGCGGCTTGAGCGGGGTGACGACGAGCTTCGACGGCGTCGCCGCCGTCCTGGGGATTCGCCCGACGGTCATGGTGTCGGGCGGCTTCTGCGCCGGTTCGGCCGCGAGCGCCGCGCCGCCGAGCAGCAGGGCGGCGAGGACGAGCGAAGCCGGCGCGAGCCTGGAAACGGTCGGTCGCATGGGGCCCTCCTGTGCGCGTGATGAACGGGCACGAGCCGCGACGCGACGACAGCATGTGGGAGGATGGAGAGAGGGGCATGCGACATCGGGTGGCCCGAGACCGCACGTGCGGCAGTCTGCGCCCGGCCCGTGGGCGGCGCAACGGCCGCGCTCGCCCGTTCAGCGTCGGCTCAGGTTGCAAGAGGTTTCGAACGCCGGCTCCGGCGTGCCGACCGCCCGCCCGCGCGCGCGGACCGGCGCGAACCGGCCTCCTACCTCCGGCTCACGAGCGGGCGGAAGTCGGTGACGACCTCGATGCTGCGCTCGCGCCTTGCCGTTCGCGGCGGCGACACGACCACGAAGCGCTCGCCGGTCGCATCGCAGGTCCACGACGAGATCTCGCGGCCGGACGAGCGCAGGGGCAGGGAGAACAGCGCGTGCGGCGTGCCCGCGTGGAAGCCCGCACGCGTGTCGATGTCGGCCGCCATGATCCGTCCATCGGAGCCTTCCCACACCAGCTCGCGGCCGCCCTTCGTCCACACCGGCTTGCCGCCGGGCGAGGAGGTGATCTGCCAGCGGCCGGGCGGGCCCGTAAGGTTCTGCACGAAGATCTGGGTGTCCAGACCGATGACGACGCCCGCCACCCAGCGCCCGTCCGGCGAGACGACCGGGTGCCCCATGTGCAGCGTCGAGTCGACGAGCGGCGCGGGCCTGCGCTCCGGGCCGTCGGAGGGTACCGCGTACACCCGCGTGGCCCCGCTGTAGAAGACGAGGCGCGAACCGGCCGCGGCCCACTGGCTGAGGAACGCCCCGCCCGCGGGCACGACGATGGAATCCAGCGCCCCGAGCCCGTCGGCGGCGCCGATCACGAGCGTGTGCACGCCCGAGGCCGACGTCCGCGTGTACGCGAAGCGCCGTCCGTCGGGCGACCACTGCGACAGCACCGCCCAGCCACCGGTGAACGTGAGCCGCGTGTCCGTGCCGCGCTCGATGTCGTGCACGCTGACGTCGCCCCACGGCGCGCTGGAATCCCCCCGGCGTTCGTAGAGGACGCGCTTGCCGTCCGGCGAGACGTGCGGGTTCGCGACGCTGCCGGTCGCGATCGCGGGCCCCAGCGGCGCGCCGGAGCGGTCGACGAACCTCAGCTCCCTCCCCGTCTCGCCGACCGAATGCTGTAGCGCGAAGACCCCCGAGGGTGACGCGGAGAAATGCCCGGCGGACGAGCCCATGCGCAGGTCGTCCACGAGCGTGATGGGCTGGCCGGAGAGGCGGCCCGCGCCGAGGTCGAGCTTCTGCGCGAGCAGCGAGTTGTCGCCCGTGAAGAGCACCCAGCCCCCGGGCGCGTACTCGACGCGGCCGCCGGAGTGGCCGAGCAACCTGGAGTCGAGCGAACCGATGCGGCCGAGGCGGATGTTGTCCGGCTGGCCGTCCCCCCGCGTGCCGATGAACAGGAAGTGCTCGCCGTCCGGCAGGAAGCACGGCCACGCGGTGCCCATCTCGTGGTCGGCGCGCGAGATCCTCGTCGCCGGCCGCAGCTCGCCGCCGCCGGCGGGCACCACGCGCAGCGAATCCGTCGAGGTGCCGTCGAGAAGGATGAGGCCCCTCGAGCCCCAGCTCAGGTCGGAGCCCCCGGGCGCGGGGCACACGATCACCGGCGAGCCGCCGGAGATCGGCAGGCGCTCGATCTTGCCGCCCGCGACGAACGCGATCTCGCGGCCGTCGGGCGACCAGTAGGCGCGCGCGAGGCCCTCGCTGCCGGGGATCGGCCGGGCCTTCATCTCGTCGAGGCGCAGCAGCCACGCGGACTGGGTGCCCGCGGAGTCGGCCGCCTCGAACACGAGCGAGCGGCCGTCCGGCGAGACGCGCGGCCAGTTCGGGTCGATGCCCCCGGGCACGTCGACGTCGGGATGGAAGCGGTAGAGGGGTGGCGGCGCGTGCAGGCGCGCCCACGCCCACGCGCCCACGGCGACGGCTGCGACGATGGCGACGCCGGCGACG
>JBAIWU010000703.1:0-2028 GCA_037917155.1 Candidatus Eiseniibacteriota bacterium | reverse complement strand
GGCGCGGACGAGCGCTTCGAGGTCGTGGTCTCGAACCCGCCCTACGTCGCGCCGTCGGAGGCCGCGGCCCTGCCCGCGGACGTGCGCGAGTGGGAGCCGCACGGGGCGCTCTTCGCCGGCGAGGGCGGCCTCGCGGCGCTGCGCGCGATCGTCGACGAGGCGCCGCGGCACCTGGTCGCGGATGGTCTGCTGGCGCTCGAGCTGGCCGAGGAGCGCGCGCAGGAGGTGGCGGGCTGGCTCGAGGGCGCCCACGACTGGGCCCGGGTGGAGCTGCGCGACGACCTCGCGGGGCGACCCCGCGTGCTGCTGGCGCGCCGCGAGCGCGGGCCCGCGATCGCCCCGGCGCAGTGGGGCGAGGAGCGCTGAGGGCCCGCTCCTGCGAACGCGTTCGCACCGGCGGGACCGGGCGCAGAGCGCCCGCGCGGCCACGCGGCGATTGCGCTATGGTGCCGACAGGGCCGCACGCGCCCATCCGATCCTCCCGATGGAGCGAGCCCATGACGAACCCGACGGCCACCCCCGAAATCGCCGCGCGAGGCTACGCGCATCCCGAGGTGCTGGTGAGCACCGACTGGGTCGCCGCGCACCTCGACGATCCGTACGTTCGCGTCATCGAGTCGAACGAGGACGCGCTGCTCTATCCCTCCGGCCACGTGCCCGGCGCGGTGCAGGTCGACTGGGCCGCGGACCTGAACGACCCGGTCCGGCGCGACTACCTCGGCAAGGCCGGCTTCGACGCGCTGATGTCGCGGATCGGCGTGACGCCCAAGACGACCGTCGTGTTCTACGGCGACAAGAGCAACTGGTGGGCGTGTTACGCGTTCTGGGTGTTCCAGCTCTTCGGGCACGCGAACGCGCGCGTGATGGACGGCGGACGGCTCAAGTGGGAGGCCGAAGCACGCCCGCTCGTGCGCGACGTGCCCCGCTACGCGGCCACGCGCTACTCGGCGCCGGACCGCGACGACTCGCGCATCCGCGCATTCCGCGACCAGGTGCTCAAGCACCAGGCGAGCGACAAGCCGCTGATCGACGTGCGCAGCCCGCAGGAGTTCAGCGGCGAGCGCACGCACATGCCGGAGTACCCGCAGGAGGGCGTGCTGCGCGGCGGACACATCCCGGGCGCGAAGAACGTGCCCTGGGCGCGGGCCACGAACCCGAAGGACGGCACGTTCCTGCCCGCGGCGGCGCTGCGCGCGATCTACGAGGGCGAGGCCGAGCTGAGCCCGAAGCAGGACGTCATCACCTACTGCCGGATCGGCGAGCGCAGCAGCCACACGTGGTTCGCGCTCACGTACCTGCTGGGCTACCCGCGGGTGCGCAACTACGACGGCAGCTGGACCGAGTGGGGCAACTCGGTGGGCCTGCCCATCGAGCGCTGACGTGGACGGGGCCGCCGCGCTGCCCGCGCCGCTGGCCGACGTCGTGGCCGAGTTCGAGCAGCTGGACCGCACCCTGCGCGCCGAGATGCTGATCGAGTGGGCGGACCGCTACCGCGAGGTCGCGCCCGCGGTGGCCGCGCGGCCGTTCCCCGAGGCGCGCCGCGCGCCGCGCTGCGAGTCGGAGGCATACGTGTTCGCGACCGACCGCGCCGACGGCACGCTCGACTTCGCCTTCGCGGTCGAGAACCGGCAGGGCCTCTCGGCGAAGGCGTGGGCCGTGATCCTCGGCGAGACGCTCTCGGGCCAGCCGCTCGAGCAGGTGGCGGCGGTGCCGCAGGACGTCGTCTACCGCGTCTTCGGCCGCGACCTGTCCATGGGAAAGGGCCAGGGCCTGCTCGGGATGCTCGAGCTGGTGCAGCACGACGCGCGCACGCGGCTCGAGGCGCGCCGCCGGCGCGCCGCCGGGCTGGCGTAGGCGCCGCGCGACCGGGCCCGCGCCGGCCCGGGCCGCGCGCCCGCCGCGCGTCCGGGCGCGAGCCGCGCGATCCAGAGCGCGAGGAACGCCCCGGCGTGCGCGAGCAGCCAGCCGTCGCGCACCCGCCCCGGCACGCGCGCGCCGCGCGCGAGCGCCACGGGCGCGGCGATCCAG
>JBAIWU010000702.1:0-1615 GCA_037917155.1 Candidatus Eiseniibacteriota bacterium | reverse complement strand
TCCTCGAGCGGCACGAGGTGTCGGTCACGATCGTCAACCTGCCGGGCGCGGACGCCGGCGAGCCCGGCGGCCGGTTCCGCGTGGTCGCGGGCGACGGCTGCGACCTCGCGGCGTTCGCCGACGAGGCGTTCGACCTCGCGCACTCGAACTCCGTGATCGAGCACGTCGGCGACGACGCGCGCATGCGCGCGTTCGCGCGCGAGATCACGCGCGTGGCGCCGGCGTGCTTCGTGCAGACGCCGCACGCCGCCTTCCCGATCGAGCCGCACTTCATGACGCCGTGCTTCCACTGGCTGCCGCGCGCCGTGCGTGCGGCGCTCGTGCGGCGTTTCGCGCTCGGCCAGTGGCCGCGCCAGCGCTCGCGCGCCGAGGCGTTCGCGGCCGTCGACAGCGTGCGGCTGCTCGACGGGCGCCGCCTGCGCGCGCTGTTCCCCGGCGCCCGCATCGTCGTCGAGCGCCTCGCCGGGCTGCCCAAGTCGCTGCTCGCGATCCGCGACGGCTCCGGCGGCGTGCGCCCGTCCTGACCGCGCGGAGTGGGGCGCCCCGCCCGGCGCGGGGCGCGGGGCTGTGGCACACTGCGCCCGCATGTCGACCTCGCCCGCATGGACCTCGCTCACGAGCGAGCTGCACGTCCGCCGGAGCCGCGCGTACGAGATGAACAGCGCGGTCGTGGCGCGCGACGGGCACGCGATCGTGTTCGACCCGGGGGTGCTGCCCTCCGAGATGGACGACATCGCCGCGCATGTCTGCGCGGTGGCGCCGCGGTTCGAGCAGGTGTCGGTCGTCTTCACGCACCCGCACTGGGACCACGTGCTGGGGCGCGACTGGTTCCCGGCCGCGACGACGCTCGCGCACGTCGGCTTCGCCGACGAGCTCGAGCGCGACGCGGAGACGATCGAGACGGCGGCGAAGCGGTGGATCGAGGGCGCCGGCGAGGCGTGGCCGCGGCCGTTCCGCCCGTTCGCGCCCCGGCTCGCGGTGCGCGGCACGGCGCGCGTCGAGCTGGGCCCGTTCGAGCTGGTCGCGCACGAGGTGCCCGGCCACTGCGCGAGCCAGATCGCGCTCTGGCTGCCGGCCGAGGGCGTGCTCGTCGCGGCCGACATGCTCTCGGACATCGAGATCCCGTGGCTCGACGGCCCGCCGTGGGTCTACCGCCGCTCGCTCACCGCGCTGCACTGGATCTTCGAGCAGGAGGACGTGCGCTGGCTCGTGCCCGGCCACGGCCCGGTGGCCGAGGGCCGGCTGGCGGGCTACCGTCGCGTCCTGCGCGACATCGACTACCTGCTGCTGCTCGAGCAGCGCGTCGCCGGCGCGCACGCGCGCGGCGCGTCGCTCGAGGAGACGCAGGCCGAGCTGGCCACGATGGAGTACCTGGGCCGGGACGCGGACTACCCCATGAACGACGTCCATCGCCAGAACGTGGGATTCGCATACGAGGCGCTCGTCGCGGGCGGCGCCCGGGCGGACGGCGCGTGAGCGGCCTCGCCTGGAGGCTGCGCCGGCTGCGCGCCATGTCCGCGCGCGAGGTCGCGCGCCGCACCCGCGTGGCGCTGCGCGACCGCTTCTTCGCGCCGGGCTGGACGCGCCTCTCGCCCGCGGGCGCGTACCACGCGCT
>JBAIWU010000701.1:0-9871 GCA_037917155.1 Candidatus Eiseniibacteriota bacterium | reverse complement strand
GTGAGCGCGGCGACGCGCCGCACCTCGGCCGCGGTGTCCGCGAGCGCGGCGCGCAGCGGTGCCGCCACGGCGTCCGCGCCGCGCGCGTGCCCGACGATGCCGAGCCCCCACGCCGCGTGCAGGCGCGCGAGGGTGCGCGGGTCGTGGGCGAGCGCGTCGGCGAGCACGCGGTCGCGGCCGCGGCGGGCCAGCTCGAACGTGGCGTGCTGGCGGACGCGCCGGTCGACGTGCCCGAGCAGCGCGCGCAGCCGCGCGTCGTCGAGCGAGGCGAAGCCCGCGCGCAGCAGGGCGCGCACCTCGGCGACCGCCGCCGTGTCGACGCCGGCGGCGGGGGGCGTGAGCGCGACGAGGCGCGACTTGTCGTTGCGGTTCCACGACTCGCCCCAGTAGAGCACCCACACGCGCCCGTCGGGCCCGAAGTCGACGTCGTCCATGCCCCACGAGTCGCGGTACGCCCAGTGCCAGTCGGCCATGCCGTAGCCCGCACCCCTGGGCACGGGCCGGAACGCCTGCACGCCGTAGAGGTAATCGGCGAGCCAGATCGAGCCGTCGTAGCGCGCGGGCAGGCCGGTGCCGGGATAGGCGGCCATGCCGGACGGGCACGTCGCGAGATACGCCGACGGCAGCGTGATCCACGCGGGCTGCCCCGGGTCGTGACCGCCCAGGCGCGTCTCCCACATGTGCTCGCGCGTCCACGCGCCGCAGCCGCGCACGTGCTGCATCCAGAAGAGCCAGCCGCCGTCGGCGCCCTCGGGCAGGTAGAGCAGCCGCGCGCGGTCGCCGACGTCGGCGTTGTTGTCGCCGGTGAACAGGTCGCCCACGTCGTTGAACGCGAGCTCCTGCGGGTTGCGCAGGCCCTGCGCCCAGCGCTCGAGCCCCGAGCCGTCGGGCCAGCAGCGGAACACCGAGCCCGAGTGCCCGGTGATGTGGCGGCCCTCGCGCGTGACGAGGTCGTACCCGCGGTCGGCGATCGACCAGTAGAGCCGGCCGTCGTTGCCGATCGTGAGCCCGTGCATGTCGTGCCCGGCCTGGCCCATGTGCAGGCCGAAGCCGGTCTGCAGCGAGCGGCGGCTCCAGTGGCCGTCGCCGAGCGAATCGCGCAGCAGCCAGAGGTCGGGGATGACCGTCGCGTACACGCGGTCGTCCCACGCGAGCACGCCCGCGGCGCCGCCCTGCAGCAGGTCGTTCATGCTGTCGGCGACCACGGTCACGCGGTCCGCGCGCCCGTCGCCGTCGGTGTCCTCGACGCGCCGCACCTGCTCCGAGAACGTCGCGAGCATCGGGAGCGTGACCTTCTCGGTCTTCGAGTCGAGCCGGCCCTCGCGCACCCACTGCTCCATGAGGCGGCGGCGGTCTGCGAGGCTGCGGATCGTGATGTCGTCCGGCCCGATCGGGTAGGTGCGGTTGTCGAACAACCCGTGCCCGCCGTAGCGCAGCGAGTTCGCCGTCCACACGACGCCGCGATCGTCGATGCAGAACGCGACCGGGCAGGGGATCTCCTTCGCGGTCGCGAACACCGACTTCGTGAACGCCAGCGGCGCCGGCGGCGCGGCGACGCTGTCGGGCCCGCTCGCGGTGGGGCCGGTGGGCACGTCCGTGGCGAGCGCGAGCAGCGTCACGAGCAGGGCGATCACGGCCTGGCCTCCCGGCGATGGGCGAGCGCCGCCCGCAGCCCCGGCACGCGGTCCGCGCCGACCGGCGCCAGCACGCTCGAGTCGTCGAGCTGGTCCGCCAGCGGCTCCCAGCGGCCGCCCAGGTTCGCGGCGAGGAACGCCTCGGTGACCGCGTTGAAGGCGCGGCTGTTGCCGGGGCGCTGAAAGCCGTGTCCCTCGTCGGGGAAGAGCAGGTACGTGACGCGCACGCCCTGCCGGTCGAGCGCGGCGACCATGGAGTCGGACTCCGCCTGCACGACGCGCGCGTCGTGGACGCCCTGCGCGACGAGCATGGGCTCGTGCACGCGGTCGACGAAGTGGATCGGCGAGCGCGCCTTGAGGTGCGCGAGACCCTCGGGCGTGCGCGGATCGCCCACCCGGCGCACGAAGTGCTCGAACGACCACGTCTTCGGCATCGTGGCAATGAACGTCTCGAGGTTGGCCGGCCCCACGACGTCCACCGCGCACGCGAACACGCCGGGCGTGAGCGTCATAGCGCACAGCGTGGCGTAGCCGCCGTAGCTGCCGCCCATGATGCCGATGCGCTTCGGGTCGGCGATCCGGTGCGCCACGGCCCAGTTCGCCTGGTCGACGAGGTCGAGGTTCATCCTGCCGCCCCACTCGAGCCGCTCGGCGTTGAGGAACGCCTTGCCGAATCCGGGCGAGCCGCGGAAGTTGACGTAGAGGATGGCGTAGCCGCGATTCGCGAGCCACTGCACGAACGGCGCGAAGACGTACTCGGCGCGCTCGTCGCCGGGCCCGCCGTGCACGAGCATCACCGTGGGCAGGGGCCGGTCGGGCACGCCGTCGCCGTCGGGATCGGTCCAGCGGGGCAGGCACACGTACGAGACCAGCTCGAGGCTGTCGCGCGAGCGGATGACGACGGGGTGCAGCTTCGCGAGCGGCAGGCGCTCGAGCTGCGGGTGCGAGACGAAGAAGCGGGTGAGCCTGCGTTCGGGGCGCTCGTAGAGGAACCACGTCTCGGGTCCGTCGTCGCGGGTCACGTGGACGAGCCAGCGGCGATCGTCGCGCGAGCGCGTGACGACGTCGAAGTCGCCGTCCGCCGCGCGCGCGAGCGCGTCGAGGTCGGGCTGGATCGCGGGATCGATCGCGTGCCAGGTGGTGCGCGTCCAGTTGGTGGCGTACGCCTGCGGCCGGCCGGTCGCGGGATCGCACAGCACCGCGCCGACGTCCACGCGCTCGTCGCTCGCGAGCGTGCGCGACGAGCCGTCCTCGAGGTCCCACGCGACCAGCGCCGCGGTGTTGCGGCCGTGCGTGCTGCGCGAGTAGAACGTGCGCCCCGTCGCGTCGAAGCCCACGGCCTCGCCGGGCGCGTCGCCCGCGCCGACGTGGTCGAGCGCCGTCCATCGCCCGTCGCCCCGCGAGCGCAGGATGTCGAGCTCGCCCGTGGGCGTCACCTCGACCGCGATCCGCGCGCGCAGCGAGTCGTCGGCGACGACGTGGACGAAGCGGTCGTTCCGCTCGACGGCCGTGAGCGCGCCCGAATCGATATCGGCGAGGTAGAGGTCGTGCCGGCGCGGATCGCGATCGTTGACGCCGACGAGCGCGTGGCGCGAGTCGGCGCCGCCCAGCGCGTAGAGGCGCACCTGCGCGCTCTCACGGGGCGTGAAGTTCCACGTCCGGCCGCTCTCCGGGTCGACGGCCCACCAATTCCACTGTTCGTCGCCGTCGTGGTCCCGGGGGTACACGATGCGCCGCCCGTCGGGTGTCCAGCGGATCATCGGATGGCCGCTGACGTCGAAGGGCTGCAGGCCGCGGCCGGCGAGGTGCGTGACGGCACGCGCGCGGTCCGGATGGTCCGCCGGCGCCACCCAGAGGTTCGGCGCGCCGTCCAGTGGGGCGATCCAGCACAGTCGCGTCCCGTCGGGGCTGAGCTGCGGCGCGACGACCATCGGGGGGCCGAGCAGCGTCCCGAGCGGGATGAGGGGATCGGGCGCCGCCGCGGCGGCGGGTCGCGCGAACAGTGCGATCCGCGCGAGCAGCGCGAGCAGCGGCAGGACGAGCGTCAGCGAGCGCGGGCGGTTCATCGGGGCAGCCTCCCGGAGTCGTGGCGTCAGCGGGGCCCCGGACGCGGACGCGACCGCGTCCGGGCGAGCCCACCGCAGCATGGGGCGCATCGGCGCGCATTGCAACGCCCCGCGGGCGCTCCAGGCGTGCGCCCGGCCAGGCCTTTGCCCGGGCACGCGCAGGGACTACCATTTTCGACGCCATCCCATCCCACGCGGGGACGCATGATCGCGCCGCCGCCACACCGACGGGAGCGACACGGACATGAGCGAGCAACACAAGTACCTCCTCGACGAGTCCCGGCTGCCGAAGGCCTGGTACAACATCAACGCCGACATGCCGGTGCCCCCGCAGCCCGTGCTGCACCCGGGCACGCTCGAGCCGGTGACACCGGACTTCCTGTCCGTTCTGTTCCCGATGAGCCTGATCGGGCAGGAGGTGAGCCCGGAGCGCTGGATCGAGATTCCCGAGCCCGTGCGCGAGATCTACCGGCTGTGGCGGCCCACGCCGCTCGTGCGCGCGCTGCGGCTCGAGCAGGCGCTCGGCACGCCGGCGCACATCTGGTTCAAGAACGAGTCGGTGAGCCCGGTGGGCTCGCACAAGCTCAACACCGCCGCGGCGCAGGCCTTCTTCAACAAGGAGGCGGGCACGCGCGCGCTGACCACCGAGACCGGCGCGGGCCAGTGGGGCTCGGCGCTCGCGATGGCGACGAGCTTCTTCGGCATCGGGCTCGAGGTCTTCATGGTGAAGGTCTCGTATCACCAGAAGCCCTACCGCCGGATCATCATGGAGAACTTCGGTGCGCAGGTGTACGCGAGCCCGACGGATCGCACGCAGTACGGCCGCAAGGTGCTCGCGGGCACGCCCGACACGCCGGGCTCGCTCGGGATCGCGATCTCGGAGGCGGTCGAGGCGGCGGCGACCAGCAACGGCGCGAAGAAGTACAGCCTCGGCTCGGTGCTGGGGCACGTGCTCATGCACCAGACGGTCATCGGGCTCGAGGCGCTCGAGCAGTTCGAGATGGCGGGCGAGTACCCCGACATGGTGATCGGCTGCGCGGGCGGCGGCTCCAACTTCGCCGGCTTCACGTTCCCGTTCCTGCACCGCAAGTTCACCGCCGGCCGCGCGATCCGCGTGATCGCGGCCGAGCCGGCATCGTGCCCGTCGATGACGCGCGGCCGCTACGCGTTCGACTACGGCGACACCGCGGCGATGGCCCCGATCGTCAAGATGCACACGCTCGGGCACACGTTCGTGCCGCCGGGCATCCACGCGGGGGGGCTCCGCTACCACGGCATGGCGCCGAGCGTGAGCGCGCTCGTCGATCACGGCGACATCGAGGCGCGCGCCGTGCAGCAACTCTCGACGTTCGAGGCGGCGGTGCAGTTCTCGAAGACCGAGGGCATCCTGCCGGCGCCCGAGTCGGCGCATGCCATCCGCGTCGCGGTCGACGAGGCGCTCGAGTGCCGGCGCACGGGCCAGAAGAAGGTGATCGCGTTCAACCTCTCGGGCCACGGCCACTTCGACCTGAGCGCGTACGACGACTACCTCCACGGCCGGCTCAAGGACCACGACTACGCTCAGGAGCTGGTCGAGGAGGCCATGAAGCACCTGCCGCAGGTCCGCGAGAACTGACGCGCGGCGGTCCGGCGTGAACGCGGCCCCGCTCCCTCGCCGGAGCGGGGCCGCGTCGCCGTGCGGAGATCGCGCGCGCCGGGGCGGCCGCCCGGTGCTAGGCTCGAGCCGTCCTCCCGGGATCGACCCCCGATCCGCATCGGCTCGTGCGCGCCCCGCCCCGGCGCGCCTTCGGGAGGACACCATGCAGGCCCAGGCCTCGGTTCGCTCGTATCCCGCGCTCGCGTTGTTCGCTGCCCTGTCCGTCGCTGCGGCGTGCGCGCACGCGGGGCCGTTGCCGCCGGTGAGCGAGGCGATCATGCGGCCGACGTTCGAGCTGCAACTGCGGGAGCACTCGCTGGCGGCCGAGCTGGCGCTGCACCCGAACTGGACGTACGTGGGCCATGCGCACGCCAACCACGCGGGCGCGGCGAACCCGTGGAACGTGTACACGGGCTCGTGGGACCCGGGCGCGGGGACCGCGACGAGCGCGCAGTGGGACTTCGACAGCCAGGTGGGGCTGGGCGCGGGCGACTCGCTGCAGGGCTGGTGGCCGGTGCGGCTGCCGTACCGGTACGTGCCGATGCAGACGATGACGGACGACATGCGGCCGTGGGGCGCGCTGGACCACGGCAACCAGCTGAGCTACAGCCCCGTCAACCGGGGCCGCGCCGCGCGCACGTTCGGCGTGGTGAGCGCGTGGCACGCGGACCCGGGGAACCGGGCCGGGGGCGTGCCGTGGTCGCCGCTCTCGGGGGCGCAGTCGATGTGGTGCGGTCTGCGGGCGCTGGGGGACATGGCGGTGGCGGACCCGGTGACGGGCCAGCCGTACAACGAGGCGGCGGTGCAGTACAACACGTGGGCGCCGGCGACGACGGCGGAGGGGACGCTGCGGAACTACCCCGGGTACGGCAACCAGTGGGACCAGATGCTGTACCGGGACGTGGCGGTGGCGGATGGGGCGCCGCTGGCGCTGTCGTTCCTGTACCGGACGCGGCTGTCGACGGCGGTGCCGCTGGAGGGCCCGGAGCGGACGGGCTGGTTCCACGGCGATCCGCTGTCGATGCAGGCGGGGAACTTCATCTCGGCGAGCGCGGCGGGGGCGAACGCGCCGCGGGACTCGTTCACGGTGTACGTGGGGGTGCCGGTGAACGACGGATCGTGCGTGTACACGGATCCGACGATCTCGCCGGCGCCGGTGTACGACCGCCAGCGGCGGTGGTTCGACGAGGTGCTGCGGCGGGACGCGCGCTGGTACGAGGTGCTGGGGGTGGCGGGCGCGCACCCGGCGGAGTGGTACGGGGCGCCGGAGAGCTTCGCGGCGACGATCCCGTGGGCGGACCCGGGCAATGGGTGGGCGTGCGTGAGCGCGCTCTACAACGCGCCCGGCAACGCCGCGCACCTGGTGCGGGTGGTGTTCCGGGTGAAGACGAACGTGGCGTACTCGGACGACGACACCGGGCCGGGCGACGGGGCGGTGGGAGGCGGGTTCACCTCGGCGGGCTGGGGCGCGGCGCTGCTGGACGACGTGACCGTGAACGGCACGCGCTACGACTTCGAGCAGGCGAACGGCGGCGTCGACAACGCGGTGGACGCGGCCGGGAACTGGGCGACGCCGCCGACCGCGTGCTGGAAGACGACCGGCAAGCCCCTCACGCCGTACGTCAACCCGGGCTACGTGGACGCGGTGACCTGGAACGACGTCTGCGGTATGCCGGGCTCGCCGACCTCGACCTGCCACGTCGGCGGCATCGTCGCCTCGATCGGTAACGCGGACCAGTCCGGCGCGATCGCGGACCAGCGCTGGGCGACCCTGACGGAAGTGGCCTGCGGCATGGTGTCGCCGACGGTGAACCTGGTCACGCCGGTGGACGGCACGCCGAACGCGATGGGCATCACGCGTGCGATGACGGCGTGCTCCGAGGACCTCTACCTGATCTACGAGCTCAACTTCAGCGCCTTCAACCTCAACCAGTCCGGCGCGCTGTGGAACGTCGGCTGCCAGGCGTACCCGGCGAAGGCGGCGAACGGCCACGACACCTGGAGCGACATCGTGGTGACGCCGTTCCGCTACTACCAGTCCAACTACGGCTGCCTGCCCGACCTGGTGCCGCTCAAGAGCAACGGCATGCTGCGCACCTCGAAGGGCGACGGCGTCCCGGACTCGGTGCGCGTCTACATCGGGATCACGTCCGAGTGCTTCTACTTCGGCGGCACCTGCAACACGACCCTCGGCGGCTGCTTCGACAACCTTGCGGTGGTGCTGGC
This sequence comes from Candidatus Eiseniibacteriota bacterium, assembly GCA_037917155.1. Classification (GTDB taxonomy): domain Bacteria; phylum Eisenbacteria; class RBG-16-71-46; order RBG-16-71-46; family RBG-16-71-46; genus CAIXRL01. Next base: position 2,309 of record JBAIWU010000701.1, on the reverse strand, counting down.
GAACCGCCCGGACGGCGAGCCGGTGGGCACGCTGCGCTCGGACCTCTGGCAGTGGTTCAACGACGCGTTCCCGGTGAACGGCTACGAGGCGGACAACGTCGCGCCCGGCTCGGACGCGTTCGACACCACGACGGCACTGGTCAAGGGCGTGGTCAACCTCGCGCCCCCGACCGGCGACCTGTCGCGCTGCGACGTGCTCGCCGACTCGATCGTCGTGTGCGCGCCCAACGCCACCGGTGCCGACCGGGCGGTGCGCGTCGACCTGGTGTTCCGCATCCTGCCCGGCCCCGGCAACTACCAGGCGGTCGGGTGGCGCATGTCCCCGCCGATGGCCAGCATGCAGCTGCTGCGCGTGCCGACGGACCAGACGGGGGTGGTGAGCGCGGGCGACGGCTCGTTCTGGGGCGAGTACATCGCCAACCCGGGCGCGTTCGCCTCGCCCGGGGCCCACGCCGGGGGCAAGTGGGATCACCTGGCGTGGAACTCGGCGCGCTGCGACACGCTGGAGGCGAACCTGTTCCCGGTCGTGGGCCGCGCGGGCGGCGTCGACCCCGAGGGCACGTTCTACCAGAGCACGTACCACGAGTCGGACCCCCACTACGAGCGGCTGGGGATCCTGAAAGGGCGCTGCTTCCTCATCGACCCCACGGGCCCCGCGAACAGCACCAACATCTCGTGCGACCCGGCATGGAACGCCGCGAGCCTGGCGTGGCCGCTCGCCGCCGGCACGGGCTTCGACGGCGCGTGGACCACGAAGGAGTGCACGAAGATCATCCCGGACGGGCTGCTGACGCCGGGCTCGCACGTCCAGTACTTCTTCCGCAAGCAGCTCGCGGACGGCACGGGCGGGTTCGTGATGGACCCCGACACGACGACGATCAGCCCGCAGCTCGCCGAGGGCGGTTTCGACGGGCACCGCTGGCAGCAGTTCGGCGTGCTGCCCGACCGCTGGAAGGACTCGCACTTCAGCGGCCCCGGCATGGCGTGCATGCTGGTCATCGACAATGACGACCGCCGCGGCGACGAGCGCGCCTGGGTGTCCGTCGCCGACAGCACCTGCTGGCGCACGGAGCCCGCCCGCTGGGGCGCGCACAACGGCTGGCACGCGAAGGGGGCGGGGTTCGGCCTAGACGCGCGGACGAACCCGAACCTCGCGCAGGCGTTCGTCCGCAAGAACTCGCAGCCGGGGACGGTCTGGGACCTCTACGGCGTCAAGGCCTCGGAGGCCGGCCCCACCGGCGGCACGCGCATCGGCAGCCGCTACGCGCCGCAGCCGACCGGGCTCATGGCCGGCAAGGGCGCCGCGATCGGCCCGCGGAAGTCGTGGCTGCAGACCTGGTACCAGGAGGCGATGTGGCTGACGGGCGATCTCAACTCCTGGAACATCGGCCCGGTCGCGAACATCGGCGAGGACGACGTCGGCGTGTTCGAGAGCTTCCTTGCGGACTCGCAGGGCAGGGCACGCCCTCGCGGTATCCTCGTCCAGGGAGATGGCTTTGCCGAACAGTGCAATGCCAATGGCGGGACGCAGCTCGACTTCCTGAACAACTACCTGTTCTGCGGCCTGCGCGACGCGTCATACACCGACCTCACGCCCAGCCTCGTGTCGTGCCCGGACCTGATCAGCGACGCTTCGATCACCCCGAGCGGCGACGTCTACGGAGTACGCAACGACTGCCTCGCGTCGAACGACGTGCTCGACCCCGGCGTGACGGAAGCGATGGTCAGCGCCAGCTACCCGCCGATTGGCGTCAACGCTCCCTATCGCGCTGGCATCGAGCATGCGCCCACGGCCGCCCACAATTGGCTCTCCGTCATCAACGGCTGGGACATGGTCAACACGTTCAGCCGCGGCTGCGCGACGAGCTACGGCCGCCTCGGCTACTACAACAACCTCCTGTCACACGTGTTCGGCAGTATGTGCGGGAGTTGGGGCTGCTTCGGGACCCTGTCGGACGAGCCGTCGGACCCGCGCTTCGCGAACTCACTGAGCGTCGGCAACAGCGTCGTGCGCTCGGGCGAGGCGGTGGTGCACTACGGCGCGGCGAAGGCGGGGCGCGTGCGGATCCGCCTCTACGACGTCGCGGGGCGGCTCGTGCGCACGCTGGCCGACCGCACGGTGGCGCCGGGGGCGTACGACGCGCGCTGGGACGGGCGGGACGACGCCGGCCGCGCGGCGCCGCGCGGCGTCTACTTCGCGCGCATCGACTACGAGGACGGCGGGCGCATCGCGGGGAGGATCGTGTTCCTGAAGTGACCCGGCCCCGGGCGCGGAACGACGTGCGGCCCCGCTCCGTCGCCGGAGCGGG
>JBAIWU010000700.1:0-1750 GCA_037917155.1 Candidatus Eiseniibacteriota bacterium | reverse complement strand
CGTGGTCTCCGACAGCCCGAACACGCGCCCGAGGCCGACCCGGACCCGGCGGCCCTCATCGAGCGTCGTGTCCCACGCCGAGCGGCTCACGCACGGCGCGCGGAACTCGACGTTGCGCCGGCGCAGGTCCTCCACGTGCACCCAGGTGGCGTACATGCCGGCGTGGTGGTTGAGCACCCCGACCGCCCACTCGGCCGGGAAGCGCGCCTTGAGCCACACGCTCTGCCAGCCGAGCCGCCCGTAGCCGGCGGCGTGCGCCTTGCAGAACGCGTAGGCGGCGAAGCGCGTGAGGTCGCGCCACGCGGCGCGCGCGGTCTCGGCGTCCACGCCGGCGCGCGCGCACTGCGCCACGAACCCGCGCTCCAGCGAGCGGAACTCCTGGTCGTCGCGCGCGGCACCGATCGCGCGCCGCAGGTCGTCGCCCTCGGCGAGCGAGAGCCCGGCCAGCGCGGCCGCGACGCGCATCACGTCCTCCTCGTAGAGCATCACGCCGAGGGTCGGCCCCAGCACCGGCTCGAGGCGCGGGAGGAGCACGCTCACCGGCTCGAGCCCGTGGTGGCGGCGGCAGTAGGCCTCCTTCATCCCCGACTCGGCCGCGCCGGGGCGGATCAGCGCCACCGCGGTGATGGTCTGCTCGAGCGTCGCGCAGCGCAGCATGCGCAGCAGGTGGCGCATCGCCGGGGACTCGAGCTGGAAGCCGTTGAGCGTGTCGCCGGCGACGAGCCGCGCCGCGGTGAGCGCGTCCTCGCCCGGGATGCGCTCGACGTCCACCTCGATCCCGCGCCCGCGCGCCAGGGTGACGCACTCGCCGATCGTGCTCAGGGCGCGGTTGCCGAGCAGGTCCATCTTCACCAGCCCGAGCGCCTCGATGGCGCGCATCTCGAACTGCGTCACCACCACGCCCTTCGCCGCCTCCTCGAGCGGCACGTAGTCGGTGAGCGCGCGGTCGGCGATCACGATCCCGCCGCAGTGGACCGAGAGGTGGCGCGGCGCGCCGTCGAGCGCCTCGGCCAGGCGCAGCGCCTCGGCCAGCACCGGCTCGCGCCAGTCCACCGCGCGCGCCTCGGGCAGGCGCGGCAGGTGGGCGGCGTAGGGCTTCGGCAGCTCGCGCGGCACGCGGCGCGCCAGCGCGTTCACGCGCGCGTTCGAGATCCCGAGCGCCTTGGCGGTCTCGCGGAATGCCGAGCGCGCGCCGAGCGTGGCGTGGGTGGAGATCATGGCGACGCGGTCCTCGCCATAGGTGCGGTAGACGTGGGCGATCACCTCGTCGCGCCGCTTCCAGCACAGGTCGATGTCGAGGTCGGGGCAGTCGCGCCGCGACGGGTTGAGGAAGCGCTCGAAGTAGAGCCCGTAGCGCAGCGGGTCGACGTTCGTGATGCCGAGCGCGTACGCCACCAGCGAGCTCGCGCCCGAGCCGCGGCCAACCGTGGGGATGCCGTGCGCGCGCGCGAAGCCCACGATCTCGGCGACGAGCAGGAAGTAGTCGGTGAAGCCGCAGCGCTCGATCATGCCCAGCTCGGCGTCGAGCCGCGCCAGCGCCCGCGGCTCGTCGCGCCCCCAGCGCCGCCGCACGCCCTCGCGGCCGAGCCGGCGCAGGCGCGCGAGCCCGCTCTCGCCGTCTGCGAGCGGCGCGCGCGGGAAGATCGGCGTGCCCATCTCGAGCTCGAGCCGGCAGCGCGCGGCGAGCGCGGCGTTGTTCTCGAGCGCCGGCGCCGCGGCTTCGGAGACACCCGCTCCGGCGCACGCCGCG
>JBAIWU010000699.1:0-4040 GCA_037917155.1 Candidatus Eiseniibacteriota bacterium | reverse complement strand
CAGTTGCTCGATCGCGCGCCAGTCCTCGGCGGCGCGATGGATCTCGGCGAGCTCGAACAGGATCACCGGATGATGCGGCGCCTGCGCGAGCAGACGCAGCAGCGTGTCGCGCGCGGCGTCGCGCCGGCCGAGCTCGCGCAGCCCGCGCGCCGCGCCGATGGCATTGAGCTGCGGGCCGGTGAGCGGCGGGGCCGGGTGCTGCGACACCGCGCCGATCCGGATCGGGCCCGGCGGCGGCATCAGCACCTGGATGCGGGGGTCGGCCGGGAAGCGCATCGGACCGCCGGCCGGCGTCTGGCCGCGGTAGGGCTGGAACGTCTGCGCGTGGGCGGTCGCCGCGAGCGCGAGCAGCACGGCGGCGAGAGCGGCGGCCCGGACGCGGGCCGCGGACGACCGTGCGGTCACCGGCGGCTCCCGTTGAGCGCGCGCAGGTAGGATTCGACCAGCGCGCGGTACTGCGCCGGGTAGCGGTCGGCCTCCGCCTTGAGCAGGTCGAGACGCAGACGGTCGTTCTCGCGCAGCAGCTCGGCCGGCAGCTCGGCCGGGCTCACGCGCGCGATGTCCTCGCCGGGGCGAGACTCGCGCTGCGGCTCGAAGTCGCGGCGGTTGATCGAGCGCTGCGCGTCGAGCAGCCGTGACAGGATGCGGTTCTGCTTCTGCTCGAGGTCGTCGAGCGACGTGCCCTGGGTGAGCGCCTCCTCGACCTCCTGCATCTCCTGACGCGTCTGGTCGAGCCGGCCGAGCACCTGCTTCTGGCGGTCCTCGTCGCGCTGCACGGACTCGAGCGCCTCGCGGATGCGCTGCTGCTCCTCGGCCAGCCGCTTGAGCTCGCCCTGGTCGCCGCTCGACAGCTCCATCTGACGCGCGAGCCGCTGCGCGACGTTGCGGGTCTGCTGATTGAGCTGGCTCTGCCGGTCGCCGATGTCGCCGAGACTCTCGGGGCGCGACTGCCCCTTGCCGCCGGGCTTGCCGCTGCCGGGCTTGTTGCACATCCCGTTCTCGGCCTCGCGCAGCTGCAGCACCGCCATGTTGAGCGCGGCGGCGCCGTCGCGGCCGAGTTGCTCGCCGCGCTGCCGGCTGCCGGTACCGAGCTCGCGACCCGAGTCGCGCAGGCTCTTGACCGCGTGCCCGAGCGCGTCGAGCAGCTGCGGCGTGAGCGCCGGGTTCTTGTCGCCGAGCGCCACCAGCGAATCCGCGACGCGTGCGGTGCCCTCGCCGATGTCGGTCTGACGGTCGCCCCGCGCGTCGAGCGGCAGGTCCGAGTCGAGGTTCATCTCGGTGGCCCGCTGCAGCGACACCAGGTCCTGGCCGGCGCGGCGCACCGCCGCGAGATCGGCCTCCTGCTGGTCCTGCTGCATCTGCTGCACGGCCCGGTTGAGCTGCTGCGCGGCCTGATCGAGGCTCTCGCTCGCCTTCTGGCCCTGCTTCTGCGCCTGCTGGCGCTGACCGCTGCGGCTCGACTGCGACGCCGACTGCTGCTCGGGCGCGGCCTGCTGCGACAGCGTCGTGCTGGCCTGGTCCATCTGCTGCTGCGCCGGCGGCGATTCCTGCTCGAGCGCCGCCTTCTTCACGTCCTCGGCGAGCTGCTTCGACTCTTCGGCCGCCTTCTGCTGCCGGTCGGCGAGCGAGTCGTCGGGCTTGGGCGCGGTGTCCTTGCCCGCGTCCTTCGTGGCTGCGGGCTTCGACTCCTCCTTCTTGGGCGGCGCGGCGTGCTCCTGGTTGAGCGCGTCCTGCTGCTGCTTGAGCTCCTCCGCGCGGCGCGCGAGCGCCTGCAGCCGCTCCTCGTCCCGCAGCTGCTTGAGCAGCGCGATCGAGCGCTCGAGGTTCTTGATCAGGTCCTGGTTGGTCTGCTTCATCTTCTGCAGCGCGGGATCGGTCGCCGGTTGCTGCATCTGCTGCTCGAGCGCCTTCTGCATGCGCTCGAGCGCCTGCTTGAACTCCGGCGACTGCACCTGGTCCATGAGGTCGTGCAGCTCCTTGAGCTTCTGCGTGAGCTGCTGGTCGAACGCCTTGCGCTCGGCGGCCTGCTCGAGGCTCGCACGCATCTGCGACACGGCGTCGTCCACTCGGCGCGCCACGTCCTGCTGACGCTCGACCGCGCGCTGCAGCTCCTCGCGGCGCTCGAACGCGCTGGCGCTCGGCTGCTGCGGCGAGGCGGTCTGCTGCTGGCGGGCGAGCTTGTCGAGCGACTTCTGGAGCTCGTGGGCCTGCTCGGCCGCCTTCTCGAGCGAGGTCTGCGCGGTGGCCTGACGCTCGTCCACGCCCTGGTACAGGTCGGCGAGCGACGGGAAGCGCAGCTCGAACACCGGGCTCACCACCTGATGCCGGCCCGACACGGCGTCGTTGTCGTAGAGCACGAACCGGAACGACGCGCTCTGCCCGGGCAGCAGACCGAGCGGCGCGGCGTCCCAGCGCGTGGTCACGGACGCCTCGCGCGGGCTCTGCGGGAAGCGCGCGAGCGGCAGGTCGGTCCACGGGCCGTCGCCGCCGCGCCGCGTCTGCAGCTTGAGCTCCGAGAGCCCGAGGTCGTCCTGCGCCAGCACGTCCACCGGCACCTGCTGTCCGGCGGGCAGGTCCACGTCGCCCTCCGGCACGCGCACGAACAGCACCGGGGGCGCGTCGTCGAGCGGCGTCACGCGGTAGCGATGCCGGGTCGGCGCCGGCGCGGCTCCCACGCCGGCCGCGCGCGGCGTGGCGGCGAGCTCGTACTCGCCGGCGCGCACGATCGGCACGTCGCCCCGCCAGCGTCGTGGCGTGAGCGGGCTCCAGCGCGCCGTGCGCCCGTCGGGCAGCCGCGCGTCGAGCCGCTCGAGGTCGCGGTCGAAGGTCACCTCGACCGACGCGGTCGAGCCCTCGAGCGCCGACAGGTCGCCGGCCGCCGCCGCGCCCTCCTGGTCGGGCAGCCGCGCGTAGGCGGGGGCGTGATAGCGGACATGGAAGCCGACCGGCGTGGCCGCGCCGCTGAAGCGGATGGTGTAGCGCGGGCTCTGCGTGCGCTCGACCCGCACGCGATACGCGGTCTCGCGGGTGAGCTGGGTGAGGTCGAAGCGCCACAGCCGCGCGCCGTCCGACGCGTCGCCCTCGGGGATCGCCGCCGATCGCATCCCGTGGTCCTCGAGCAGGCTCGGCGTCCGTTCGCTGCCCCACACGCGCACGCGCACCGCGAGCGCGGCGCCGGGCGTGAGCGTCACCGAGCCGGGCTCGACCGCGAGCGTCACCGGCGGCGCGGCGTCGGCGGGCGACCACAGCGTGCGCCACGAGCGCTGGGTGCGGGCGGGGAACGCCATCGCGAGCACCGCCAGCAGTGCGACCGCCGCGCCGCCCACGAGCGCGACGCGTCCGAGCGCGAGCGGCGGCGCGAGCGTCGCGAGCGGCACCGCGCGCAGGCGCTCGCCGGCCTCGCGCACCACCGCCCCCGCCAGCTCGGGGGAGGCGCCGACGCCCGGGTCGGCCTCCAGCTCGAGCGCGTTGCGGAGCCACGAGCGCACGGCGGGGAAGCGCGTCTCGACGTGCTCGAGCCACGCGTCGAGGGTGCGGCGTTCGCGCAGGAACCGCGTCGTCGCGGCGGCGACGGCGAGCAGGATGCCCGCGAGCGCCACGACCAGCCGCGCCACCGAGGCGCCGACACCGCCCGCGAACGCCACGCCGACGGCCACGAGCAGGGCGATCCAGCCCGCGGCATACGCGGCGCCGAGCAGCGCCGTGCGCGCCAGCAGACGCCGGTGATGCGCGCGGTGGGTGCGGACGAGCGGTTGACGGAGCGACGGGTCGGGCATGCGCGATCTCGGATGCGAAGCGGCGGCCCGAGGGGCGGCGGGCTCGGCCACGTCCTCGATCGGGACCTCAGTGCGTGAGCGCGTACTGGACGATATTGATGGCCATCTTCAACGCCGCCTCACGCTTCTCGGGCGGATCGTGATGGACCTCTTCGTCCTCGAGGCCGTCACCGAGGTCGCAATCGTAGGTAAAGAGTACCGCCACCCTTCCGTCGTGGACAATGGCGAACGCCTTGGGCGGACCGCCGTCATGCTCGTGGATCT
>JBAIWU010000698.1:0-2582 GCA_037917155.1 Candidatus Eiseniibacteriota bacterium | reverse complement strand
TTCGACTGCGGGCTCGCGTTCGTGCGCGACGGCGACGCGCTGCGCGCCGCGATGGCGATCACGGCCGAGTACCTGCCCACCGAGACGCCGCATCGCAACCCGTCCGACCACACGCCGGAGCTCTCGCGCCGCGCGCGCGGCGTCGAGGTGTGGGCGGCGCTGCGCGCGCTCGGGCGCGACGGGGTCGCGGCGATGATCGAGCGCTCCTGCCGCCACGCGCGGCGCTTCGCCGAGGCGCTCGCGGCCGACGGCTGCACGATCCTCAACGAGGTCACGCTCAACCAGGTGCTGGTCGACTTCGGCGATCCCGAGACGACGAAGGCCGTGACCGCGGGCGTGCAGGAGGACGGCACGTGCTGGTGCGGCGGCACCGTGTGGCAGGGGCGCACGGCGATGCGCATCAGCGTCTGCGGCTGGGCGACCTCCGACGACGACGTCGAGCGCAGCCTCGACGCCATGCGCCGCGTCGCCGCCGCGCGCCGGGGCCGCGCGCGCTGAGCGGGCCCCGGCCGCGCGGGCGTTACTTGGCGCGGGTCAGCTCGTCGGCGAGCGCGCCCATGTCATAGACGTGCCGCAGCGCCTCGACGATGGCGCGCGAGTCCACGGCCACGCAGCGCGACTGCGCGTCGGAGTAGCCGAACGTCCAGAGGAACGACTGGATGTTGCCGTCGAACACCAGCCCCACGTACTCGCCGTTCCGGTCGATCACCGGGCTGCCCGAGTTGCCGCCGACGATGTCGGTCGTGCAGACGAAGTTGAGCCGCGTCGTGAGGTCGACGCTCGCGCGCGCGTCGGCGACGCGCTGCGGAATGTCGAACGGCGGCCGGCCGTCGAACGAGATCGAGCGGTCGTAGAGCCCGTAGAATGTCGTCTCCCACGGCACGTCGGTCGTGAGCTGCTGGTAGCCCGAGGCGCGGCCGTACGAGAGGCGCAGCGTGCCGGTCGCGTCCGGATACGCGTCGCGCCCGTCGAGATCGAAGCGCGCGCGGGCGATGTGACCGCCCTCGAGCGCCTCGACGCCCTCGACCCGGTCCTCGAACCAGCGGCGCTCCTCGCGGTACGGCCCGTCGAGCCGCCGCGCCCATACGATCAGCGGATCCGTCGACGCCTCGACCGCCTTGCGGCCGCCCTCGAGCAGCCGCTTGCGCTCGGCGACGTCAGCGAGCTTCGTGCCGGCGAGCACCTCGTGCACGACCTCCTTCGGGGCGCGCCCGCCGAGAGCGGCCTTCACGAACGGATCGTCGGCGCCGAGCGAGTCGAGGCACATCTGCAGGTGCGCGGCCAGCACGGCCTCCTCCATGGCCGGGTAGACCGGCGCGGGCGAGAGGAGCTGGAAGCGCTGCGAGGGCAGGTTCGAGTCCTCGTACTCGCGGAAGCGCTGGTCGTTCGGCTTCTCGACTTCGGCGGTCAGGCGCACGAGCCCGTTCGCGCTGTCGAGCAGGCGCGAGATGCGCAGGGTCTCGTGCAGCACCCGGGCCTTGCCGCGCGTGCGCAGCACGCCCTCGGCCGCCTCGATGCGGTCCCACGCGCCGCCGTACGCCGCCTGCAGCCTGGGGTCGGCGGCGACGCGCGCGCGCAGCGCCGATTCCTCGGCGCGCTTGCGCGCGAGGAACGCGGGGTCGCCGAGGATCTCGAGGAAGCCGCGCTCGCGCTTGAGGTTGTTCTCGAGCCCGCGCAGCGCGCTGCGCGCCTGGCGCGCCTGCTCGGGGCCCTGCGCCGCATACGCCTCGTACGCCGCGACGCGCAGCTCCTGCATGCGGATGCGCAGCGGGCGCTCGACGTCGCGCTCGTACTCGAACTGCGCCACCGTGCGCGCGCGGCTCGTGCGGCCGGGATGCCCGGCCACGAACACGAGCTCGTTCTCCTTCGCGCCGCCGGCGCTCCAGCGCAGCCAGTGCTCCGGGTGCACGGGCGCGCCGTTCTCGTACACGCGGAAGAACGCGAAGTCGAGGTCGTGGCGCGGGTACGAGAAGTTGTCGAGGTCGCCGCCGAAGAACGCGGCCTGCTCCTCGGGCGCGCACACGAGCCGCACGTCCTTGTACGTGCGGTAGCGGTACAGCCAGTACTCGCCGCCGTGGTAGAGCTCGACCGTCTCGGTCTTGAGGCCCGTCTGCTTCGTCGACGCCGCCGCCAGGCGCGCGAGCTCGGACTTGCGCTGGCGGTTCTGCGCCTCGATCGCGGCCTTGGGGTCGATCGCCGCGTTGACGGCCGCGGTGACGTCCTCCATCGACCAGAGCACCTTGAGCTCGAGGTCGGGGCAGGGCCGCTCCTCGGCCGCGGTGCGCGCGAAGAAGCCGTCCTTGAGGTAGTCGTGCGCGGGCGACGACATCTTCGAGAGCTGGTTCATCGCCACGTGGTGGTTCGTCAGCACGAGGCCGTCCGGCGAGACGAACGCGCCCGAGCCGCCGCCGAAGTTCACGCACGCCCGCTGCACGTGCTCGAGCCAGTGCGGCGTGGGCGCGAAGCCGTACGCCTTCTGCATGCGCGCGAGCGGCGGGTGGTCGACGGTCCACATGCCCTCGTCGGCGAGGGCGGGCACGGCGCCGGCCGCCAGCGCGATCAGCGCGGCGGGGAGGGCGAAG
>JBAIWU010000697.1:0-2743 GCA_037917155.1 Candidatus Eiseniibacteriota bacterium | reverse complement strand
GGCCCGCCGAGGGGCTGCGCATCTCCAGCGCCTTCACCGATCCCTCGCGGATCCGCGACGAGGTCTGGTCGGGCTACCCGATTCCGTACTCGACGATCGCGAGCGACGTCGCGGGCGGCGCCTATCTGGCGTGGAGCGATCGGCGCAGCGACGGCGGCGACGTGTTCGTTCAGCGCGTGCGGGGCGACGGCTCGCTGGCGCCGGGATGGATCGCCGACGGCGTGCCCGCCTGCACCGCATCGGGCTCGCAGCTGCTGCCCCAGCTCGCGCTCGACGCCCTGGGCGGCGTGTTCGTCGTCTGGCAGGACCAGCGCTCGGGACCCCTGCCGACGATCTACGCCCAGCACCTGCGCGGCGACGGATCCCTGGCCAGCGGCTGGCCGGCCGACGGCGTCAGGCTCTGCGCGGCGGACAGCGGCGAGGTGACGCCGATGCTCGCGTCTCCCGACGGCTCGAGCGCGATCGTGGCCTGGCAGGACGGCCGCGGCGGCGGGCAGATCTTCGCGGCGCGCGTCCAGGGCGACGCCGTCGTGCCCACGCAGGTGATCGACGCCAGCGCCGATTTCGCGAACGGGCTGGCGAGCATCCGCTGGACGCTGAGCGCTCGAGCCGGGACCGCCGTGAGCGTGGAGCGGACCACCGACGGGCTGAGTTGGAGCGCGCTCGCCACGGCGATCGTCGACGCGCGCGGCAGCGTGAGCTTCACGGATCCGAACGTGGCGCCGGGAGGCCGGTACGGCTACCGCGTCCGCGTCGGGACGGATGCCGGCGGGGTGGCGCTCGGCGAGATCTGGCTCGTGGTGCCGCGATCCCTGCGCTTCGGCCTCGAGCCGCTCGCGCCCAATCCGATCCGCGATCGGGCGCGGGTGAGCTTCACGCTCGATCGCTCGGCGCCCGCCTCGCTCGAGGTGCTCGACCTCTCGGGCCGGCGCGTCCTCGCCCGCGAGGTCGGCTCGCTCGGCGCCGGCCGGCACACCATGTCGCTCGAAGAGCTGGCGCGTGCGCCGTCCGGGCTCTACTTCGTGCGGCTCGTGCAGGAAGGCCGCGCCGCGCTGGTGCGGGCCAGCGTCGTCCGCTGACCGGATCGAGCGATCTCCCCGGCGACGCGCTCGCTCGATCAGCGTGCTGCCCCGACGTATCGTCGGCCGCGGCGTTCCGCCCCGGGCGGCTCTCCTCGACGATCGCTGCCGTGCCGGGCAGCGCCGCGACGTCCCGTTTCGCGCAACGCGCCGCGCCGCGGCGGGCGCTCGCGAGGCCCGCTCGCTTGACCCGCTGCATCCCACTGATAGAATGCCGCGCACTTGGGAGGCGTCCGCCCGCGCCAGGCGCGGGCGGAGCGCCTCGAACACTGTTTCCGGTGGGGATGTAGCTCAGCTGGGAGAGCACCTCGTTCGCAACGAGGGGGTCGTCGGTTCGAATCCGATCATCTCCACCATTGTTCTTGGGCCAGGCCCAGCGCAACCCGGACTTGTGAACCCCGTCAGGACCGGAAGGTAGCAGCGGTAAGCAAACCTTCGGGTGTGCCGCTGAACCACCTGGCCCTTCTTGCGGCGACCTCATGGCCCATCGCGCCCTCACCCTGAAGTACCGCCCCCAGGTCTTCGCCGATCTGATCGGCCAGGACCACGTCAGCCGCGTGCTCGAGAAGGCGCTCGAGAACCGGCGCGTGGCGCACGCCTACCTGTTCACCGGCGCGCGCGGCGTGGGCAAGACCCCCAGCGCGCGCATCCTGGCCAAGGCCTTGAACTGCGAGAAGCGCCGGGCGGGCGTGATCGCGGGCCCGGATCCCTGCAACGCCTGCACGAGCTGCGTCGAGATCACCTCCGGGGTCTCGCTCGACGTGGCCGAGATCGACGGGGCGTCGAATCGCGGCATCGCCGACGTCCAGGCGCTGCGCGAGAAGGTGCGCTTCACGCCGGCCGGCGGCAGCTACCGCGTCGTGATCATCGACGAGGTGCACCAGCTCTCGGGCGACGCGTTCGCTGCGCTGCTCAAGACGCTCGAGGAGCCGCCCGCGCACCTGGTATTCATCTTCGCGACCACCGACCCGCAGAAGCTCCCGGACACGATCCGCTCGCGGACCCAGCGCTTCGACTTCGCGCGCGTGCCGTTGCGCAAGGTCGCCGACCGCCTGCTCGACATCCAGCGGCGCGAGGCCGCCGATCCCGAGGGCGTCAGGTTCACGCTCACCGAGGACGCCGCGCTGCTGATCGCCCACAAGGGCGAGGGCTCCATGCGCGATTCGGTGAGCGCGCTCGACCAGGTGATCTCCGCGGGCGAGCCGGAGATCGACGAGGCGCTCGTGCGGCGCGTGCTGGGGATCCCGGACCGCGAGGGCTTCTTCCGGCTGGGCGAGGCGATCACCGCGCGCGACGGCAAGGCGACGCTGCAGGAGCTGCACCGCGCGTTCGACCGCGGCATGGACCCGCGTGACCTCGCCGAGGGCCTGGCGGAGCACTTCCGCGCGATGCTGGTGAGGAAGGTGGCCCCCGAGCACGGCGGCGAGCTGGTCGCCGCCGGCCGCGAGGACCTCGAGCGGCTCGCCGCGCAGGCCGCCGGCTGGAGCGAGGCCGACCTGCTGCGCCTGGTGCGCATCGCGGCCGAGGCGCAGTGGCCCATGCGCGATTCGCCGCAGCCGATTGTCCACCTCGAGGCCGCGGTGCTGCAGATGGTGACGCTCGAGCCCGCGGAGTCCGTGGCCACGCTGCTGGCGCGCCTCGAGGCGCTCGAGCAGCGGCTCGCG
>JBAIWU010000696.1:0-4610 GCA_037917155.1 Candidatus Eiseniibacteriota bacterium | reverse complement strand
GCGCGGTACACGCCGGGCGGCACGATGCGCCCGGCATCGTCGCGACCGTCCCACGCGGCGGCGACGCCGTCCACCTCGATCCCGCGGACGCGCCGGCCGGCGGCGTCGAACACGAGGATCCGGTGCGCGCCCTCGGCCGCGCCCTCGATGCGCAGCCCGCAGGGGCCCCGCGCGGGGTTCGGCGCGGCGACGATGCGCACGCGACCGGGGGCGGGCGCCGCGGGCGGGACGCCGAGCGTGACGCCCACGGCGACGAGGGCGTCCGTGCGCTGGACGGGCAGCACGTACAGGCCGTCGTCGTAGAACACGGCGCGCCGCAACCGCAGGTACGTCACGCCCGGAGGGCCCGACGCCACGAAGCGCAGGTTGAACAGCGTGCCCGGGCCCGTCACGAAGACGCCGTTGCAGAGCATCGTGTCGGAGACGTTGACGCTGTCGACGTTGGCGGTGGCCATGTAGAACGTGTTGCCGCACGCGCCCCGGAGCAGGGCGCCCTCCTGTGCGGCCTGCGCCTGCGGCACGAAGCCCAGCGCGGCGGGATCGAACGCGACCGTGGCGTCGAAGCCGTTGAACGCGCCGCCGGCCTGCGTGACGGCGACCTGCACGTCGAACGTGTCTCCCGGCGCGACCGTGAGCGTCCCGGGCGTGACGCCGACGCTCACGCCGTCGGCGCGGGCCGCGCCGGTACCGATCGCGAGGACCGCCACGGCCAGCAGCGCCGAGAGGCGGGGGAATCGAAAGGGCATGGGATCGTCCTTCGGGCCGTGGCGGGCGGGACGCCTCGCGGCGTCCCGCCCCACGGCATCGGTGTTACGGCACGAACTGGAGGCGGCGCGACTGCGTGACGCCGCCGGCTTCCATGCGGACCACGTAGACGCCGGCGGCCAGGCGCACGCCGGTGTCGCTGCGGCCGTCCCACGTGAGCACGCGGGTGCCGGCCGGCTGCACGCTGTCCAGGAGCGTGCGCACGCGGCGGCCCGCCAGGTCGTACACGGCCACCTTCACCGCGCCCTCGCGGGCGAGGCTCAGGCGCAGCGCGGCCGAGCGCACCGCCGGGTTCGGGTACGGCGTGCTCAGCTCGGTGCGCAGCACCGCTTGCGGAGCGCCGGCGCCGGACAGCGCGCCGAGGCTCACGGGCTGGTTGCCCGCGTCGCGCGCGGTGACGGTGCCGAGCGTGATGCCCGGAGCGCCGGCGGCCTTGACGCGGAACAGCACGCGCGCGACCTCGCCCTCGCCGGCCAGCCCGCCGCCCGTGCCCAGCAACGCCAGGTCCACCGCCCCCGGCTCCGGCGACAGCACCACCGAGCCGCGGCCCTGCGACGCCAGCAGCGCGCCGGCCTCGACCCCGACCGGCTCGACCACGTCCGCGTTCCACCCCAGGCGGACGCTGGCGCCCTGCACGTCGCCCGCGCCGCGCATCCGCACCGACGCCGCGAACGTGCCGCCCGGCGCCGGCGCCTCCGGCACGTCGAGCGCCACCGCGTCTGCCGCCGCCGCCGGCCGAGCCGCGAACTGCGGCGCGCTGACCACCGAATAGTTGATCGCGAACACCATCAGGTCCTCGAAGCCGACCCGGTGGTCCGTCGTCGGCCGCGCGTTGACGGAGTAGTTCGTCGTCGGACCCACGTCGAGGTAGTCGTACGGATCGTTCGCCAGCAGCGTGATGCCGTAGTGCGCCCCCAGCCGCGAGATGTCCGCCCCGTCGACGTGGTTGTCGCCCACCGCCGAGGCGTTGCCCGGGTCGACGACGTCGCCGAGATGGTAGTTGAGCGTGCCGCCGGTGCGGTTGCTCACGGCCGAGACGTTGCCGCAGCCGTCCTTGACGAACGCGACGTAATAGTAGAAGTCGCGTGCGGTGGTCTCGTCGGCCTGGCCGCTGGCGGTGACGCCGGTCAGCGTCCACGGCGAGCCGGGCGGATACGCGGGCGTGGCCGGCGGGGCGCCGCCGGCGTCGTCGTACTCGGGGTAGCCACCGAAGCCGGCGCGGTAGACCTCGACCACGGCGGCGTCGCCGGGCGCGGTGAACGTCAGCGCCACCCTGGTCGTGCCGTCGGCGTCGTTGCCGCTCTTGACCTGCGCGGCCGCCAGGTTCGCGATCGCCACCGGGCTCGCCGTGTCGATCGTCACGCTGGCGGAAGCGCCGGCGGTGGCGAGGATCGGGTTGTTGTTCACGTCCCGCAGCGTCACGGCCGTCACGCTCACCGTGCCCGTGCCGTCGAGGCCGGCGCGCTTGAGCGACAGGTTGAAGAGGTTGCCGCTCGTCGCAGTCGCGCCCGCGGTCGTGCCCAGGATGGCGCAGTCGATCGTGTACGCGCCGCCGCCGTTGTCCACGACCTGGTACTGCGTCAGGCCGAGGGTGGAGAGGTAGGTGCCCTGCGCGATGTCGCTCGTGGAGCCCGAGCACAGCGCGAGGCCACTCGAGACCTGCACCGTCACGCTGTAGCCGCGGATGCCCGTCAGGTCGGTGCGCGCGATGTTCACGGGCACCGTGACGCACGGGTTCGCCGGCGTGATGCACGCGGCCGGCGCGGCCGCGGAGACGGCGTTGTCGCCGACGTTCTCGAGCTCGAGGTTGTAGACGTCCCCGTTCGTGAGCGTCACCGTGATCGCGTCGAGGTAGCCGGCGAACGACGACCAGCCGCTGCCGGTCTGGAACGAGAGCAGGCCGACGGTCAGCGGGCGGTAGTCGAACGGCGTGGCGTCCGAACCCGCCGGCGCGCCGGGCCACGTGGCCCACGTGAACGGACCCGCCTGCAGGTCCGCCAGCGTCGGCTCGCCGTACCAGCCGAACGAGTGGTTCGTGTGGTTGGAGTCGAACAGCGTCAGCTGGTTCGGCCCCGGCGCGGTCGTCCAGGTGTTCCACGCCGACGTGGACGGCGCGTAGCTGTTCGACAGGTAGGGCTCGCCCTGGATACGGCGGCCGTACCAGCTCGCGTCGCCGCCCGCGAAGGGCGTCGAGTAGACCACCGGGTAGAAGTCCGCGCCGCTGGGGTTGCCGTTGTTGCGGGTGTGGTAGGCGATCGACGCGATCTGCCCGATCGTGAATGTCGAACCGAACGTGGCCGAGGGGTCGATGTACATCTCGAACTTCGGCGACACGGTCGACTTGTACCAGGAACCCGCGCCGGTGAAGTGGTCGGCGCTGGTCGCCGCGATGGAGCCGGCGGACCCGCCGGGAGGCGCGGCGGCATAGGTGGAGCCGAGCACCACGGTCTTGGTGACGGCGTAGGCAGGCGCGTCGTAGCACAGCGCCGCGAGGGTGACGGCCAGAAGCGTGGAGCGAAGGCGACTCATCGGCGATGCTCCTTCTCGTTTCACACCGGGATCCGCCCGTCTCCGCAGCGCCCGGGGGCGTGCGATGCGAATCGGGCAACCAGCGACCGGCCCCGCGCCGCACGCGACGCTCGCGAGCGCCGGCGGACGCCGGGCCTGGCGAGGCGGACGAGTGAGACGGGAGCCCTTCAGGGAGACGCTGGCCGACGACGGCTTCCGCGGGGGTTGCGGGCGCGTCAGGCTCGCGGGGGGCGAGAATGGCGAAACCTGGTTGTTCGGAAGTCGCCCCTTCTCGGGGCGGGGGATCGGCCACGTATATTCTGGCCTGCTCGCGTCCCGGTGTAAAGCGAACGACGCACGCCAGTTGCCGGGGCTCTCATGCGTCCCGCGACGTCGAACAACGTTCAGTCCGGGTCTCCCCCGGACGAGCGCGTGGCGGCGCGGGTGCGGCGCTTGACGACCACCGGCGCGGCCCCGAATCTCGGCGGGAATGAACCGCGACGCCGAGCGTATGTTCCCTGCCGGGTCCACGGACGACGCCCTGATCGCCGCCGCGCAGCGGGGCGACGAGGCCGCGTTCGCGGAGTTCGTCCGCCGCTACCAGCGCGCCGTCCACCGCGTGGCGTACGCGCTCACGCGCAACGCGGCCGACGCGGACGACCTGGCGCAGGAGACGTTCGTGCGCGCCTGGGGCGCGATCGGCCGGTTCGAGACCGGCCAGCCGCCGTATCCCTGGCTCGCCCGCATCACGACCAACCTGGCGTACTCGCTCTTCCGCTCCCGCAGGCGGCGGCCCGAGACGCCGCTCGATCCGCTGCTCGAGGCCGGGAGGCAGTGGGGCGTGGAGGACGACCCGGCCGACCACGCCGCGCGCGCCGAGCGCGACCGGCGGCTGCGCGCGTGCTTCGCCGCGCTGGCGCCCGAGCACCAGTCGGTGCTCGCGCTGCGCGCGGTCCGGGACCTCTCGTACGATCAGATCGCGCAGGCCCTGAACGTGCCGGTGGGCACGGTGATGTCGCGCCTCTCGCGCGCGCGCGCCGAGCTGAAGCGGCGAATGCAGGACGAAAGCGGGGACGGGTCATGAAGCACCTGACCGACGAACAGCTCGCCGCGCGGCTCGAGGGTCCGCGCCCGGGGCGCGAGGCCGACGCGGCCGGGCGGCACCTCGCCGCGTGCGAGGCCTGCCGCGCCCGGCTCGCCGACCTCGCGGCGCTCGATGCCGACCTCGCCCGCAGCCTCGAGCACGATCCGGGCGACGCCTACTTCGCGACGTTCGCCGACCGCGTCGCGGCGCGCCTGGCGCAGGCGCCGGCGGCGGCCGCGGAGCCGGCGCGGCG
>JBAIWU010000695.1:0-2168 GCA_037917155.1 Candidatus Eiseniibacteriota bacterium | reverse complement strand
CACGATCGCCGGCGTGGTGGGGCGCAGCGTCTGAGGCCGGCGCGCCCCTTCGCGCCCGCGGACGTCAGGGCGCGTAGACGAACCGCCGCACGAGTGTCTCGTCCCCCGAGCGCAGCCGCACGAGCAGCAGGCCCGGTCGGAGCCGCGCCGTCGGCACGTCCCAGGCCTGCGCGCCGCCTCCGCGGGCGCGGCAGCCCTCGAGGCGCCGGCCCGCGACGTCGAAGAGCTCGAGCGCGGCCTCGTCGTCGCGCGGAAGGGCGAACGGGATGCGCAGCACCGTCGAGCGCGCCGGATTCTCCGGCGTGCCCAACGTCACGCCCGTGGCCGCGGGCGCGACCCCGAGCGTCATCGCCGGGAACGAAGCGTACGCCCACGTCACAGATGCAATGCAGATGCTGGGCCCGCTCGACGAGTCGAAGAACCCGGCAATCAGCCCGTCGTGGACCGCGTCGTACGCGAGGCCGGCATAGGAGGTGACACCGAGCGGCGGCTGCATGTCCAGCGTGGAGGCGCGCGGCGGATCGACGAGCAGGACGGATCCGAGTTGGCCCTCTTCGATCAACACCAGAAGGCGGTCCCGCCGCGCGTCGAAGTCCATGCCCGTCGGCGCCCCCGTCGAGGGAAGCGCCCCGCCGAGGGCCGTGTGCGTCCATCGCGGCGGGTCGCTGAAGCTCAACGACCACAGCGTGTCGGCGATCAGCACCTGCATCCGATCACTGCGGGAGTCGAACACCGCGAACGCGGCCGGATAGGGGCTGTACTTGTCGCGACTCGGTTGGGTCGGAGCGACGCCCGTCGTGGCGAGCGGCGCCCAGGCCGGAGGGCCGTCGAGCGCCAGGGTCCAGGCGTCGTGGAAGACGTTGCCGAGGCTGTCCTGCCCGCCGGCGAGAACCAGCCGATGCCGGATCGTGTCCAGCACGAAGAGCGGGTGCGAGCGCGGCGGCGGCACGTCGCCGGCCGTGACGATGCTGTCCCAGCGAGTCGTCGCCTGGGACAGGTCGCAGGACCAGAGGTCGTTCAGCGCGGAGTAGGTCCAGTCGGTCATGCCGTCCCAGAAAGTGTTCTCCCGCCGGCCCCCGAAGAGCCAGAGCCGGTCGACCACGGAGTCGCACGCCAGTCCGGCGAACGCCCGGATCCGGGGCCGTGTGGACACGAGCAGGCTCTCGAGTCCGCCGTCCTCCCCGCACGCCAGCGTGATCCCGAAATCCTCGGGCGGCGCGTTGCAGCCCGGTCCGCAGTGCCAAGCAGGCGCCTCCCCGCCGAACAGGAGCATGTGGTGGCGCCGGGCGTCGTAAGCGACCGCGCGGCCGTAGGTCGGCACGCACGGGCCGAAGTTGCTGGCCGACGCCGAGAAGCTCGCCCAGGTCCCGTCGCTCGCGAACGCCGTCGTGGCCAGTGTGGCCACGAGCGCGAGTGGCGGCAGGAACGGCAATGACGAACGCATCGAGTCGGCCTCCCGAGTCGCTCCATCGTACACCCGCGGCCCCTGGAGGATGATCGCCGCTCGGCCGCACCGTGCGCCCGAAGGCGAACCCCGCGAGGGGCCAGCCGCGTGCGGACCGGGGGCCACGGGCCCGCGGCCGGCCGGTGCATTCGATGGCCGACGACGATCCCGCTCCGGAGCCTAGAACGCGATGCCGGCCAGCACGTCGATCGCGTCCGGGCGCACCGCGCCGCCGCCCACCGTGAACCCGATCTCGAGCACCGCGCCGTGCCCGCCCGCGGCGCCGCCGCGCAGGCCGCCCGTCGCCTGCACGAACGGCGCGCCGAACGCGCGCTGCTCGTTGTGCCAGTAGCGCACCGGGTCGTAGGCCTGGACCGGGGCGTCGATCACGCTCATGCCGGCGGCCAGCTCGCCGTAGCGCAGCAGCCCGCCGAGCCGGTGCGTGAGGCGCGCGCCCGCGCCGAGCCGTCCCCACCAGATCGTGCCCGCGTTCAGGCCGGTGCCCGCGTCGACGCCGATCC
Source organism: Candidatus Eiseniibacteriota bacterium (assembly GCA_037917155.1). Taxonomy (GTDB): domain Bacteria; phylum Eisenbacteria; class RBG-16-71-46; order RBG-16-71-46; family RBG-16-71-46; genus CAIXRL01. Next base: position 203 of record JBAIWU010000695.1, on the reverse strand, counting down.
GTGGCACGAGCGCGAAGCGCCACCGGGTCGGCAGCTCGACGCCGAGCGAGGCGGCGCCGCCGTGCAGGAACCACGCGTTGACGAGCGACGAGGTGGTGGTCCAGGAGTTGCCGCCGAGCACGAACGCGTGCGGCGCGTCCGGCTGCCAGGCGCCTCCTTCGTCCGCGACGACGCGCTGCCGGGGTGGAGGCCAGAGGCCTCCC
>JBAIWU010000694.1:0-4193 GCA_037917155.1 Candidatus Eiseniibacteriota bacterium | reverse complement strand
GCGCGGAAGCCGCGGGCCTTGAGCAGCAGGCCGAGGGACGCGGCGGCGATGCCCTTGCCGAGCGACGAGACCACCCCACCGGTCACCACCACGATCTTGGCCATCGTTCCGTCCCCTCCGTGTGGGCCTCACCGGACCTCGGAGTCCCCCAAATGCGACGCGCCGCACCGGGCGCGAAGCGCGTCCGACGCGGCGTCGGCAGGGAACCCATGCGCGTGCAGCACGGAACTGCAAGGTAGCACACGCGCGCGGCGCACGCGAACGCGGTCGCGCGGGACTCAGCGGAAGCGCGGAGGGATGCGCGGATCGGGCCGGGGGCGCGGTACGACCTGGATGCGGAGGGACTGTCCGGGCTCGCGAACGTAGGTGCTGTCCGTCGGATCGCCTCCATCCCACTGCGCGTCGATGTGGACCAGGGCCTCCCGGCAGACCCACGCGATGTTCGTCCCGTCGGGGCCGTCCGCGGCGTACCAATTGTCGCGCTGCCAGCCCGAGGCGCCGAGCGCCGCTTCGACCTCGTCCACGCCCGGGCCCTCGTCCGTGCTGCGCTCGAAGTACATCTCCAGGCCGCGCACGCGCGGGTCCCGGGCGCGGAACTCGAAAAAAGGATAGAGGCGGCCGTCGAAGCCGCGGGTGAAGGTGAGGCTGTCGCGGTAGAGAAAATGGGTGCCTGTCCCGGTCCAGCGCGCCGAGTCCGCCCACCGGCCGAGCGCGGTGTTCACGATGCGACGCGCGCTCGAGCAGGCCGCGGCGAACGAGCCGTACGCGGCGCGCGGCCGCAGGACGCAGAGCTCCGACCACGCCGTGTCCGCGCGCGCGGGATTGGCCGGCGTCACGCCTGTCGATGGCGCCGCGCCGGCCGGCCCCGCGCTCGCGAGCGTGACGAGGGCGAGCGCCGCCGCCGAGCGCATGCCGCCGCGCCACGCCGGACTCACTGCGGCCCCCGCGCCTCCAGCTCGGCGAGCTGCTCGGGCGTGTCGACGCCGGCGAACGGGCGGGCGCCGAGCACGACCTTGATGCGCACGCCGCGCTCGACCGCGCGCAGCTGCTCGAGGCGCTCGGCGCGCTCGAGGCGGCCCGGCGGCCACGCCGCGAACTCGAGCAGCAGGTCGCGGCGGAACGCGTACACGCCCGCGTGCCGGTAGACGGGCCCGCCCGCGGTCGCGCCGGCGATGTCGGCGCGGCTGAAGTAGAGCGCGAGGTGGTGGTCGTCCACGACGACCTTGACCACGTTCTCGGAGCGGAACTTCGCCACGTCGGGCTCGTGGTGCGCGACCGTGCCCATGCGCAGCGACGGATCGGCGCGCATGACCTCGACGAGCCGGCTCACGGCTTCCGTCTCGAGCTCGGGCTCGTCGCCCTGCAGGTTGAGCACGATGCCGGCGCCCGGGCGGCGGCGCGCGACCTCGGCGACGCGGTCGGTGCCGCTCGCGCACTCGGTCGAGGTCATCTCGACCCCGGCGCCGAAGCCGCGCGCGGCGGTCGCGATGCGCTCGTCATCGGTCGCGATCACGAGCTCGTCCAGCCCGCGCGCGGCGCGGGCCCGCTCCCAAACGTGCTGCAGCATCGGCCGGCCCCACAGCGTCGCGAGCGGCTTGCCCGGGAAGCGCTGCGCGCCCCAGCGCGCGGGGATCACGGCCAGGACTGTGTCGCTCATCGCGCGTACCACCACGTGCGGTCGTCGTCGTGTTTCTTCACGGGCAGCTCCGGCTTGTTCATATCGCTTGCCCACCACCTCCGCCATCGGGCGATGATCGCCTTCTGCGCGTCGGCGGGCGCGACCCACGTCATGCCGCGCGCGGCGTCCTCGCCCGCGAACGGCACGCGCCCCAGGGAATCGGGGGTCAGAGAGCGCCGCTCGTCGGCGGAGAGCTTCGCGCGCGTCGGCGCGGTGTACGCGAGCCCCGTGAGGCGCTGGAGCACGCGGATGCGCCAGACCATGTTCGGCGCGCCCAGCGAGAGCCCGGGCCGCACGGGCTTCAGCGTGGGCAGGACGAGGTCGACGGTGCGCTGCGGGTGCGCGCGGAAGAGGTCCCACGCGACCACCGTGTCCGAGCCGGGGATGACGCCGGCCATGCGCTCGAGCGCGCGCCGCAGCGTCGCGTCGACCTGCGCCGGCGAGGCTGCGGCGGCCGCGGCGGAGTCGGGGGCTGCGACGGCGGCGGGCGGCGCGGCGGCGCGAGCGGGCGGGCCCGTGAGCGCGACGGCCAGCGCGAGCGCGAGCGCGCTCAGCGCGGCGGGCGATGCACGGTGGGGCGCGGACATGGCGCCACGCTAGCACGCGCGCGGCGGCGGCGCGAAGGCGCACCGCCTTCGTGCTTGCGCCGGCGCGCAGCGCCGCTATGCTCCGCCGCCATGCTGAACTGGATCTGGGCCGCGTTCTTCCTCGTCGCGTTCCTCGCCGCGGTGTGGCAGGCCGCCGTGGGCGGCAACCCCGACGCCCTGCGCGCGGTCGTGGCGTCGCTGTTCGATTCGTCCAAAACCGGCTTCGAGATCGCCATCGGCCTCACCGGCGTCATGAGCCTGTGGCTCGGCCTGATGAAGGTGGGCGAGCGCGGCGGCGTCATCGAGGGCATCGCGCGCATCGTCTCGCCGCTCTTCCGCCGGCTCTTCCCCGCGATCCCGCCGGGGCACGCCGCGAGCGGCGCGATGGTCATGAACTTCTCGGCGAACATGCTCGGGCTCGACAACGCCGCGACGCCGCTGGGCCTCAAGGCGATGAAGGAGCTGCAGTCGCTCAACCCGGAGCCCGACCGCGCGACCGACGAGATGATCCTGTTCATGGTGATCAACGCCTCGTCCGTCACGATCCTGCCGATGACGATCTTCACGTTCCGCGCGCAGATGGGCGCCAAGGACCCCACCGACGTCTTCGTGCCCATCCTGATCGCGACCTACTGCAGCGTCATGACCGGCCTGCTCGTGACCGCGGCCGTGCAGAAGATCAACGTCTTCAACCGCGTCGTGCTGGGCTGGCTCGGGGTGCTGACCGCGGTCGTGGGCGGCATGGTCTGGTACTTCGCCCGCCTCGGCGCGGACGAGGTCGCGAAGCAGTCCGCGCTGCTCGCGAACTCGCTGCTGCTCTCGGTCGTGATCCTCTTCCTCGCCGCCGGGGCGCGCCGCGGCGTGCGCCTCTACGAGACGTTCGTCGAGGGCGCCAAGGAAGGCTTCACCGTCGCCGTCAGCATCATCCCCTACCTCGTCGCGATCCTCGTCGCGGTCGGCGCGCTGCGCGCCAGCGGCGCGCTCGAGGCGATCCTCGGCGCGGTCAAGCACGGCGTCGGCCTGCTCGGCACCGACGCGCGCTGGGTGGATGCTCTGCCCACCGCGCTCATCAAGCCGCTCTCGGGCGGCGGCGCGCGCGGCATGATGGTCGAGACCATGAAGACGTTCGGCCCCGACTCGTTCGCGGGCCGGACCGCGTGCGTCATCCAGGGCAGCACCGAGACCACGTTCTACGTGCTCGCGGTCTACTTCGGTTCCGTCGGCGTCCGCCGGACGCGGCACGCCCTCGGCTGCGCGCTCTCGTCCGAGCTCGCGGGCGCCGTGGCCGCGATCCTCGTCAGCTACCTCTTCTTCGGCTGAGCCGCGCGCCCCGGGCCATGTCCGCCGACGCCCTCCGTCCCGACGTCGCGCTCGTGCGCGCCTGCGAGGAGGTCGAGTCCGCGGCGTTCGAGTCCATCCTCGGCGCCGCCCCGCCCGGGCTCGCCGCCTCGCTCGGCCTCGCGCACACGCGCATCGCGGGCGCGCTGGCGATCGCCTCGCGCTCGCTTCAGAAGCGGATGTACAACCACGTCTTCGCGCTCGGCGTCGGCGCCCCCGTCTCGCCGGGCGACCTCGACGCGCTCGAGGCGTTCTTCGCGCACGCGGGCTCGGCGAGCGCGCGCGTCGCGCTGGCACCCGGGGCGCACGCGGGCGGGCTCGCGGACTCGCTGGCCGCGCGCGGCTTCCACCCCGAGGACCGCTGGCTGCGGCTGTGGCGCGACGCGTCGGCGCCGTGCGAGCCGCCCGCGACGTCGCTCGTGGTGCGCGAGATCGCGCCGGCCGAGGCCGGCGCGTTCGGGGCGCTGCTGCCACAGGCGTTCGCGCACCCCGAGAACGTGGCGCCCTGGTTCGCGCAGCTGGTGGGGCGCGCGGGCTGGCGCATCGTCGGCGCGTTCGAGGGCGACGCGCTCGTCGCCTGCGGGGCCCTC
>JBAIWU010000693.1:0-9088 GCA_037917155.1 Candidatus Eiseniibacteriota bacterium | reverse complement strand
ACCTCCATCACCTCGGCGGTCTTCTTCTTGAGCAGTTCGTCGATGAGCCCGATGTACCGGTCGGTGAGCTTCTGCCCCTCGCCGGTCAGCCGCTTGGCGTCGTCGGCCGGGAGCGTGCCCGCGTGCTCCTCGTCCTTGATCTCCTTGTTGATGTCGTGCCGCACCTGGCGCACGTGGACGCGGCCCTCCTCCGCGAACTTGGAGATCAGCTTCACGAGCTCCTTGCGACGCTCCTCGGTGAGCGACGGCACCGGGATGCGGATCACCTGGCCGTCGTCCGACGGATGCAGCCCGAGGTTGGCCTCGTTGATCCCCTTCGTGATGGCCTTGATGAGCGTCTTGTCGAAGGGCTGCACCATGAGCAGCCGCGGCTCGGGAGCGGTCACCGAGCCGACCTGCAGCAGGGGCACGCTGGTGCCGTAGGCGACGACGGTCACGGTGCTCAGCAGCGCCGGGCTCGCCTTGCCCGTCCGGACGCCGTTGAACTCGTGGCGGACCGACTCCAGCGACTTCTTCATGCGTTCTTCGGCGTCGACGAGGATCTTGTGTGACATGGCGGTCACTCTCCTACGCGGGTGCCGACCGCCTCGCCCCTCAGGAGACGCACCAGGTTGCCGGGTACGCCGACGTTGAAGACGACGAGCGGCAGGTGGTTGTCCATGCAGAGCGAGATGGCGGTCGAATCCATGACCTTGAGACCGCGGCTGAGGATATCCATGTAGCCGATCCGGGGGAAGAAGGTCGCCCCCGGATCGTGAACGGGGTCGCCGGAGTAGACGCCGTCCACCTTCGTGCCCTTGAGGATCACGTCCGCCCCGACCTCGACGGCGCGCAGCACGGCCGCGGTGTCCGTCGTGAAGTAGGGGTTCCCGGTGCCCGCGGCGAGCACGATGATGCGGCCCTTCTCGAGGTGCCGCACCGCGCGTCGGCGGATGTAGGGCTCCGCGACCTGGTCCATCTTGATCGCGGACATCACGCGCGTGAACAGGCCGCGCTTCTCGAGGGCGTGCTGCAGGGCGAGGCTGTTGATCACGGTCGCGAGCATGCCCATGTGGTCCGCCGCGACGCGGTCCATGCCGCGCGTGCTGGCGGCCACGCCCCGGAAGATGTTGCCGCCCCCCAGCACGACGCCGACCTGCACGCCCATCTCGTGCACCTCGCGGATCTCGTCCGCGAGCCCGGCCAGCACCTCGTCGCGGATGCCGTGGCCGGCCTCGCCGGCCAGCAGCTCGCCGCTCAGCTTGAGCAGGATGCGCTGGTAGCGCGCGGCCAAGGCCCTACTCCGCGCCGAGCCGGAAGCGGACGAAGCGGCGCACGACGACGTTCTCCCCCGTCCGGGCCGACGTCTCCTTGACGAGGTCGCCCACCGTCTTCTTGTCGTCCTTGATGTACGGCTGCTCGAGCAGGCAGACCTCCGAGCAGAACTTGTTGATCTTGCCCTCGAGGATCTTTTCGATGATCTGCGCCGGCTTGCCCTCGTTCGCGAGCTGGGCCGCGTAGATCTCCCTCTCGTGCGCGATCCGCTCCGCGGGCACCTCCTCGCGGCGCACGTAGTCGGCGCCGGCGGCCGCGACCTGCATCGCCAGCTCCTTGCACAGCGTCCGGAAGCCGTCCGTGCGCGCCACGAAGTCGGTCTCGCAGTTCACCTCGATCAGCACGCCGATGCGGCCTTCGTGGATGTACGAGTCGACGCGGCCCTGCGACGCGGCGCGGTCGGCGCGCTTCTCGGCCTTCGCGATGCCCGCCTTGCGCAGCACGTCGACGGCCTTCTGCAGGTCGCCGGACGTCTCGCCGAGGGCCTTCTTGCACTCCATCATGCCTGCGCCGGTCATGTCCCGGAGCTGCTTGACCAGGTCTGCGGTGATCGTCATGGACATCCCCTGTTTCGTGGAAACGCCCGTCCGCGCGCTGCCGCGCGGACGGGCGCGAGTGGTTTCGGAAGAAGCGTCGACGCCCGGCTCAGGCGCCCGCTGGAGCCGGATGCTCGGCCTCGGAGGCGTCGCCGCCGTACGAGACCGTCTCCTGGTCCGCGCCCTCGAGCGCCATGCTGCGGGCCTCGGCGACCGCGTCGGCCACCAGCCCGCTGAACAGCTTGATCGCGCGCAGGGCGTCGTCGTTGCCCGGGATCGGGAAGTTGATCACGGACGGATCGCAGTTCGTGTCGACCACGCCGACGATCGGGATCCCGAGGCGGTTCGCCTCGGCGACCGCGATCTTCTCCTTCTTCGTGTCGACGATGAAGACGACCGACGGCAGGCCCGGCATCTCCTTGATGCCCGCGAACGCGAACTCGAGCCGCGCGCGCTCGCGTGTCAGGCGCGAGACCTCCTTCTTCGCCAGCTTCTCGAAGGTCCCGTCGGCCGCCATGGCGTCGAGGTCCTTGAGCCGCTTGATGCTGCTGCGGATCGTCTTGAAGTTCGTCAGCATGCCGCCGAGCCAGCGCTCGGTGACGAAGAACTGGCCCGCGCGCTGCGCGTCCTCCGCCACGATGCCCTTGGCCTGCTTCTTCGTGCCGACGAACAGCACGTGCCCGCCCGCGCGAACCACCTTGTGGATCGCGGCCCGCGCGTCCTGGATGCACTTGAGCGTCTTCTGCAGGTCGATGATGTAGATGCCGTTCCGCTCCATGAAGATGAACTTCTTCATCTGCGGATTCCAGCGTCGCGTCTGGTGCCCGAAGTGGACTCCCGCTTCGAGCAGATCTTTCATCGTGACTTCGGCCACGGGTGACCTCCTGAAGGGTTCGACCTCCGCCCCGCGCTTCGGCCTCGCGCCCTCCCCTGCGCCCGATCGATCGGTCGCGGGGACCCCGGCGCGTTCGTCGGGGCGTGTGGGATGTGTGTCGTCTACCGCTTGCTGAACTGGAAGCGCTTGCGGGCGCCCGGCTGTCCGTACTTCTTGCGCTCCTTCATGCGCGAGTCGCGCGTCAGGAGCCCTTCGCGGCCGAGCAGGCCCTTCAGGGTCTCGTCGTGCCGCACCAGCGCGCGCGCCACCGCCATGCGGATCGCGCCCGCCTGCCCGGTCAGCCCGCCGCCCATCACGCGGGCGTGGATGTCGAACTTGTCCGCGGTGTTCGTCACGGCGAGCGCCTGCTTGGCGATCAGCACGAGCGAATCGCGCTTGAGGTACTCGGCGATCGGGCGGTCGTTCACCATGACGTTGCCCGAACCGGCGGTCAGCCGCACGCGCGCGACCGCCTCCTTGCGCCGGCCCGTGAGGGGCTTGTGGGTCGTTGCCGTGGCCATGCGGTCCCCTTTCAGGCCTCGAGGTTCCAGGTTTCGGGCTGCTGGGCCGCGTGCGGATGCTCGGGCCCCGCGTACACCTTGAGCTTGCGGAACATGGCGTCGCCGAGACGGTTCTTCGGCATCATGCCGCGAACCGCGCGCTGCACGACGCGCTCGGGATGCTTCTCGAGCACCTCGGCGAGCTTCGTCCACGTGGCGCCGCCCGGATAGAGCGTGTGGTGGAAGTACGTCTTCTTCTCCGGCTTGGTGCCGGTCAGCCGAACCTTCGCCGCATTGATCACGATGACGTGGTCACCCGTGTCCATGTGCGGCGTGTACATCGGCTTGTGCTTGCCCTTGAGCACCCTCGCCACCTGCGCGGCGAGACGGCCGAGGGTCCTGCCTTCGGCGTCCACGACGAGCCAGCGGCGCTGGATGTCGGTTTCTCGGGCGGAATAGGTCTTCATCCTGCCTCCAGGTGATCCATCGATGCGGCCATGCTGCGGCCGGATCGCGCCCGAAACCGGGGCCCGACCGGCCTCCCGCATGCTCCCCAAGTGTTGGGAAAGCGCCGGAAGCTATCATCCGGCCGAAAGATGTGTCAAGGCGCGGGCCTCGCGAGCCGCGCCCGGTCGCGCCCCCCCCGGCCGCCTCAGGCGAACTCGGCCAGCAGCACGCGCAGGCGCGCCAGCGGCAGCCCGACGACGGTGGTGTAGTCGCCCTCGATCCGGCGGACGAACTGCCCCGCCAGGCCCTGGATGCCGTACGCGCCGGCCTTGTCGAGGGGCTCGCCGCTGCGCACGTAGGCGTCGATCTCGGCCGCGGTCAGGCGGGCGAAGTGGACCGCCGTGCACTCGGCGCCCGTGCGCTGCTCGCCGTCGCGCACGACGGCGACGCCGGTCCAGACCTCGTGCCTCCGGCCGTGCAGCCGCCGGACCATCTCCGCCGCCTCGGCGGCGTCCGCGGGCTTGCCGAGCCGGCGGCCGCGCAGCACGACCACCGTGTCCGCGCCGATCACCACCGCGCCGCGTCGCTGCGCGGCCACGCGCCGCGCCTTGTCGAGCGCGAGCGCGCGCACGCCGTGGCGCGGCTCGGCGTTGCCGGGCCACGCGCGATCGGGCCCCGGATCGACGACCGTGAACGCCGCGCCCGCCTGCCGCAGCAGCGCCACGCGGCGCGGCGACGCCGACGCGAGCACGAGCGGCGCCTCGCCCGGCCAGAAGAGCCCGCCCCGGCGCCTCACGGCGCCCCGTCCCCGGCCGCGGGCGTCTCGACCATGAGCGTCACCGGGCCGTCGTTGAGCAGCTCGACCTGCATGTGGGCGCGGAACACGCCGCGCTCGACCGTCACGCCCTCGCCGGCCAGCGCGGCGCAGAAGCGCTCGAACAGCGGCTCGGCCTCCTCCGGCCGCGCCGCCGCGGTGAAGTCGGGCCGCCGCCCGCGGCGCGCGTCGCCGTAGAGCGTGAACTGCGGCACGACCAGCGCCGCGCCGCCCGATTCGCGCACGTCGCGGTTCATGCGCCCCTCGTCGTCGGGAAAGACCCGCAGCCCGGCGAGCCTGCCCGCGAGCCACGCGGCCTCGCGCTCGCCGTCGCCGTGCGTCGCGCCCAGCAGCACGAGCAGCCCGCGCCCGATCTCGCCGCGCACGCGCCCGTCCACGGTCACGCTGGCGCGCGCGACACGCTGCACGAGCGCCCTCACGACTCGTCCCCGCGCTCGCCCTTGAGCAGCCGCTGCCGGCGCTCGACGCGCTGCACGCCCGGCAGGCGGCGGATCGCGGCCATCACCTCCTGCAGCTTCGCCAGGTGCGGCACCTCGACCACGAACACGCCGCGCACCGTCTTGTCCTCGGACTGCATGCCCGCCGTGCGGATGTTCACGCCGACCGCCGCGATCGCCTTCGCGATGTCGGCCAGGAGCGACGGCCGGTCCTTGCCCGTGACGACGAGCCGCACCGGGAACGTGTCGCCGGCGCGCGCGTCCCACTCGACCACGACGCGGCGCTCCGGCGCGACGCGGCCCGCGAACGTGTTCGGGCAGTCCTGGCGGTGCAGCGACACGCCGCGGCCGATCGTGATGAGGCCGACGACCGGGTCGCCGGGGACCGGCTGGCAGCAGCGCGCGTAGTTCACCATCACGTTGTCGATGCCCTGCAGGCGCACGCCGCCCGCCGGCTTGCGGCCGATGCCGAGCGCCTCGAGCGGGCCGCGCGCGAGCCGCTCCGCGAGACCCTCCTTGGGCGGCGTCATCCGGCGCGTCACGGCGGTGAGCGAGACCTGGCCCTCGGCGATGCGCGCGAACAGGGCGTCGACGTCGGCGCAGCCCTGCTCCTTCGCGACCTCCTCGAGCGGGGCGTCCTCCATCCGCAGCCGCGAGCGGCGCAGCTCGCGCTCGACCATCTCGCGCCCGAGCGAGACGCTGTCGGCGTGGCGCTGCTGGCGGAGCCAGTGGCGGATCTTGCCGCGCGCCATCGCCGTGTGCGCGATCTTGAGCCAGTCCTCGTGCGGGCGCGCCTGCGGCGAGGTGATGATCTCGACGGTGTCGCCGTTGCGCAGCACGTGACGCAGGGGCACCAGCTCGCCGTTCACGCGCGCGCCCACCGTGCGCTCGCCCACCTTCGTGTGGATCAGGTACGCGAAGTCGAGCGGCGTCGCGCCCTTGGGCAGGCGCTTGAGCTCGCGCCGGGGCGTGTAGACGAACACCTCCTCCTGGTGAAGCGCCGTCCGGAGGAAGTCCATGTACTCGCCGTCCTCGGACTCGCGCTGCCAGCCGGCGAGCTGGGTGACGAACCCGCCCAGGCGCGCGTCGAGCTCCTCGTCGACGTGCCCGCCCTGCTTGTAGACGTAGTGCGCCGCGATGCCGGTCTCGGCCGTGCGGTGCATGTCCCACGTGCGGATCTGCACCTCCACCAGCTCGCCGTCCTCGGTGAGCACGGTCGTGTGCAGCGACTGGTACATGTTGCTCTTGGGGGTCGCGATGTAGTCCTTGAACCGTTCCGCGACCGGCTGGAACAGGTCGTGCACGACGCCGAGCACGCGGTAGCAGTCGTTCCGCGTGTGGGTGACGATGCGGATCCCGAAGAGGTCGTAGATCTCCTCGAGCGGCCGCCCCGCCGCCATCTTGTGGTAGATGGAGTAGAAGTGCTTGGGGCGGCCGTTGACCTCGGCCTTGAGCCCCGCCGCCTTCAGGGCCTCGCGGAGCTGGTTCATGACCGCGGCGAGGAACGCCTCGCGCTCCTGTCGCCTCGCCTGGATCTGGCGCGCGAGGTCCTGGTAGGCGGCCGGGTCGAGCATCTTGAGGCTCAGGTCCTCGAGCTCGCGCTTGATGCCCGCCATGCCGAGTCGGTGAGCGAGCGGCGCGTAGATCTCGCGCGTCTCGGTGGCGATGCGCTGCACCTTCTCGGGCCGCAGGTACTCGATCGTGCGCATGTTGTGCAGCCGGTCCGCGAGCTTGATGAAGATGACGCGCAGGTCGTGCGACATGCTCAGCAGCATCTTGCGGAAGTTCTCCGCCTGCGCCGCCTCGCGGCTGTCGAAGTGCATGCCCGAGAGCTTGGTCACGCCCTCGACCAGCGCCGCGACCTCGCGCCCCCAGTGCTTCTCGACCTCCTGCGGCGTCACCTCGGTGTCCTCGACCACGTCGTGGAGCAGCGCGGCGCAGGTGAGCGTCGTGTCCATGCGAGCGTCGAGCAGGTCGAGCAGGATCCGCACGACCTCGACGGAATGCGAGATGAACGGCTCGCCCGACTCGCGCCGCTGCGTGCCGTGCGCGGCGGCCGCGTAGTCGAAGCACGCGCCGGCGCGGTCGCGGTCCACGCGCGGGGCCCGTTCCGCGAGCGCGCTCATCAGCGCGGCCCGGAGCTCGGGGTGGGGAGTGCCCGCCGTCATGGTCCCGTCCGCCCGCGCGGCGTCAGGCCAGCCTCACGGCCTTGAGCTTGAGCTGCACGCGCATCTCGTTCTTCCACTCGTTGCGCGTCGGCACGAACACGAGGTCGGCGCGACCCGCGCGCGCCAGGTCCGGCGCCCGGTCGCCCATGCCGAACCCGATGGCCTCGACCTCGAGCGCGCCGTCGCGGGCGTTGAAACGCACGTGCCGGTCCTTGCCGACCCGGGTCACGTTCGCCACCTCGACGTCGCGGAGCTGGAACAACGGCTCCGGGTTGTCCAGCCCGTGCGGCGCCATGCGCTCGAGCCAGCCCACGAGGTCCTCGTCGCACTCGGCGAGGCGCACCTCGGCGTCGACGTGCAGGCGCGGCTGGAACTGGTCCGGGCGGTACTGCTCGCGCACGAGCCCCTCGAGCCGCTCGCGCAGCTCGGGAAGGTTGTCGCGCGACACGGTCAGGCCCGCCGCGAACGCGTGCCCGCCGTGCGCGAGCAGCAGGTCGCTGCAGCCGTCGAGCAGGCGCGTGAGGTCGAGCCCCGGCAGGCTGCGACCCGAGCCGCGGCCGCGCTCGCCGTCGAGCGCCACGAGCACGGTCGGGCGCTGGAAGCGCTCGACGAGCCTCGACGCGACGATGCCGATGACGCCCGGGTGCCACTGCTCCGACCACAGCAGGATCGAGCAGCAACCCGGGTAGTCGAGTTCCTCCTCGACGCGGCGAGCCGCCTCGAGCAACGCGGCTTCGTCGAACTTGCGCCGGCGCTCGTTGTCGTCCTCGAGGCTGGCCGCGCAGTCGCGCGCCTCGCCCGCGTCGCGCGCCATGAGCAGCCGCAGTCCCTGCTCGGCGTTGCCCATGCGGCCGGCCGCGTTGATGCGCGGCGCGAGCACGAACGCCACCTGCCCGCTGCTGATGCGCTTGCCCGCCAGGCCCGCCACCTCCGTGAGCGCGCGCAGCCCGAGTCGCTTGCCCAGGTTGAGCTGGTCCAGCCCCAGCCGGGCGAGGATGCGGTTCTCCCCGACGAGCGGAACCACGTCGGCGATCGTGCCGAGCGCCACGACGTCGAGGTACTCGCGCGCGCGGTCGAGGCCGCCGCGGCCCTGGAGCAGTCGCTCGACCAGCTTGAACGTGACGCCGACGCCGGCGAGCGACTTGAACGGGTAGCGGCAGCCGGGCCGCAGCGGGTTCACGATCGCGTGCGCGCCGGGCAGCGTCGACTGCGGCTCGTGGTGGTCGGTGACCACCGTGTCCACGCCGTGGCGGGCGGCGAGCGCCACCGCCTCGTGCGCGGTGATGCCGCAGTCGACCGTCACGACGAGCGTGCAGCCGCGCCGCCGGGCCTCCTCGATTGCCTCGATGGTGAGCCCGTACCCGTCGCGGATGCGGTGCGGGATGCGGTACTCCAGCCGCGCCCCGAGCTCTTCGAGGACGCTGTGGAGCAGGAACGTCGACGTGATGCCGTCGACGTCGTAGTCGCCCTGGATGAAGATGCGCTCGCCGGCCGCGACGGCGGCGAGGATGCGGCTCGCGGCCCGGTCGAGGTCGAGCATCTCGCGCGGGTCGTGCAGGTCCTCGAGCGCCGGCTCCAGGAAGCTCCGGGCCTTGTCGTACGTGTCGAGCCCCCGGTTGACGAGGGCGTGCGTGACGGGCAGGGGCGCGCCGAGGGCGCGCGCGAGATCCGCGGCGCGCTCGGTGGAACGGCTCGGATGGAGCGCCCAGACGGGCGCGGACGCTGCGGCAGGCGGCATGAACGGTTCCCGGACGGGGGTGGCGAGCCGGAGGGGGGGAAGGGATCAGCCTCCAATCTATCGGCTGGCGTGCGGCCGCGGCAAGCGCCGCGACGCTCCACGACGCCGCGCCCGATGCGGGAACGCGCGCCCGGCACGTCGCCGGGCGCGCGTCACGCGTGAGCCGAGTCCCCCATAAGCCGAATTCTGTCGGATTGCTCCGTGGCGATCATTTGGCTGGGATGGCGGTTGCCCGCCAC
>JBAIWU010000692.1:0-2409 GCA_037917155.1 Candidatus Eiseniibacteriota bacterium | reverse complement strand
AGGGCTTCAGCTTCCTCGCCGCGCGCGTGCAGATGAAGCTCGACGCGGAGTTCCCGCGCTTCACGCAGCACCTGCTCGAGAGCGTCTACCCGGGCTACCTGGCGCCGGTGCCGTCCATGGCGGTGGTCCGCTTCGATCCCGATCCCAGCGAGGGCACGCTGGCGAGCGGCATCTCCGTGCCGCGCGGCACGGCGATGCGCAGCGTGCTGGGCAAGGGCGAGCAGACCGCGTGCGAGTTCCGCACCGCGCCCGAGGTCACGCTCTGGCCGGTGGAGATCGCGCAGGCGCAGTACGTGCGCCTCTCCGGCTCGACCGCGGGGCTCGACCTGCCGGCGCTGCCGTACCCCGCGGGCAAGGTGCGTGGCGCGCTGCGGCTGCGCCTGAAGAGCAGCGGCCCGCGCTTCGAGCAGATCGGGCTCGACCGGCTGCAGCTCCACCTGCCGGGCTCGGAACAGGCCCCGGTGCGGCTGTTCGAGCAGATCGTGGCCGGCGCGGTGGGCGTGGTCGTCCGCCCGGCGAAGTCGCCGGCGCCCTGGCACGTCGTGCTGCCCGGCTCCTCGGTGCGCGCGATGGGCCTGGAGGACGAGGAGGCGCTGCTGCCGCCCACGAGCCGGCAGTTCAGCGGCTACCGGCTGCTCACCGAGTACTTCGCGTTCCCGCAGCGCTTCCTGTTCGTGGAGATCGCCGGGCTGCGCCCCGCGCTCGCGCGCTGCAAGGAGACCGAGGTCGACGTGATCGTGCTGCTCGACCGCAGCGATCCCTCGCTCGAGGGCAAGGTGGTCGCGCAGGACCTCGCGCTCCACTGCACGCCCGCGCTCAACCTGTTCCCGCGCCAGGCCGACCGCATCCACCTAGCCGAGAAGGACTACGAGCACCACGTGCTCCCCGACCGCACGCGGCCCATGGACTACGAGGTTTACGCGGTGACCGCGGTGAGCGGCTACTCCGAGGGCGGCGAGCGGGCACGCGAGTTCCTGCCGTTCTACGGCACGTCGGACCTCGCCCACGCCGAGGAGGCCGGCGCGTTCTTCGCCGTGCACCGGGTGCCGCGGCAGCTCTCGAACCGCCAGCTCTCGCAGGGGCCGCGCTCGGGCTACCTGGGGAGCGAGGTCTACCTGACGCTGGTCGACGGGCGCGAGGCGCCGTACCGGTCCGACCTGCGCCAGCTCTCGGTCGAGACGCTGTGCACGAACCGCGACCTGCCCCTGCTGCTCACGACCGGCGCCGGCCGCACCGACTTCACGATCGCGACCGGCGCCCCGGTGCGCTCGGTGCGCGTGCTGGCGGGGCCGACGCGGCCGCGGCTGCCGCTGGCGGAGTCCGAGAGCGCGTGGCGGCTCATCAGCCACCTCTCGCTCAACTATCTCTCGCTCACCGACACCGACGAGCGCGAGGGCGCGGCGGCGCTGCGCGAGATGCTCTCGCTCTACGGCGACCTCGCCGAGCCGGCCGTGCGCAAGCAGATCGACGGGCTGCGCTCGGTGGCGACGCGCCCGGTGCTGCGCCGGGTCACGCAGGGCGCGAACTCGAGCTGGGTGCGCGGCATGGAGCTGACCTTCGCGATCGACGAGGGTGCGTTCCAGGGCTTCGGTGTGTACGTGCTGGGCTCGGTGCTGGAGCGGTTCTGTTCGCGCTGGGTGTCGATCAACTCGTTCACGGAAACGGTGCTGCGGTCGCAGGAACGCGGGGAGATCGCGCGATGGCCGGCGAGGATCGGTGGGCGGACGGTGATCTGACCGCCGGCGCGGCGGAGGCCGAGCCCGTCGCGGACGACGTGTCGCCGGACCCGCGGCAGGCGGAGCTGTACGCCGCGCTGCAGGCGGAGCCGTGGCGCTTCCACTTCTACCAGGCGGTGCGCCGGCTCGAGGCGCTGCACCCGGACCGGCCGCGCTTCGGCCGCTCGCACCGGCTGCGCGAGGACCCGGTGCGCTTCGGGCAGGAGCCCTCGCTCGCGTTCGCGCCCGCGACGCTCGCCGGGCTGCAGGTGGACGCGCACGGCGTGCCGCGGCTGGACACGTTCTTCTTCGGCCTGTTCGGCCCCAACGGCGCGCTGCCGCTGCACCTGACCGAGTACGCGCGCGAGCGGACCCGCAACGCGGGCGACCGGACGTTCCGCCGCTTCGTGGACGTGTTCCACCACCGCATGGCGTGCCTGTTCTACCGCGCGTGGGCCGACGCGCAGCCCGCCGCGCAGCACGACCGCCCCGGCGACGACCGCTACGCCCTCTACCTGGGCGCGGTGCTCGGGATCGGCATGCCGGCGATGCGCGGCCGCGACGCGCTCCCGGACTTCGCGCGGCTGCACTGGGCCGGCCTGCTCGCCGGCCCCACCCGCCCGGCCGAGGGCCTCGCGCGCATGCTGGAGGGCTTCTTCGGCATGCCGGTGCGCCTGGCGCAGAACGTCGGCCA
>JBAIWU010000691.1:0-2393 GCA_037917155.1 Candidatus Eiseniibacteriota bacterium | reverse complement strand
CGATCATCCCGCGGATGGTGCAGGAGGAGCTCGACGGCTCGCGCAAGTACTACGAGCTCAAGGAACGCTGCGTGTTCACGGACATCCTCGACCAGGAGATGGCCGACGGCGGCGGCCGGCGGCTCGTGAGCACGACCGAGCGGTTCGTCGCGCTGGCGCCGTTCGCGCCGCGGTTCCCGTTCGAGACGTGGATCCTGCCGCGCACGCACCGCTCGTCGTTCCACACGATCGACGACCCGGAGGAGTTCCTCGACCTCGCCCGCATCCTCAAGGACACGCTGCTGCGGCTGAACGTTGCGCTGGACAACCCGCCGTTCAACTTCGTGCTGCACACCGCCCCGCTCGGTGACGACGACCTGCCCTACTACCACTGGCACCTGGAGATCATGCCCAAGCTGACCCGGGTGGCCGGCTTCGAGATCGGGTCGGGCTTCTACATCAATCCGACGCCCCCGGAGGACGCGGCGCAGTACATGCGCGAGATCGTCGCGCTCACGTAGGGCCGCCAAGGACCGCCATGAAGACGCTGTCGATCGCCCACCTGGCGAGCGAGATGGCTCCGCTCGCCAAGGTGGGAGGCCTCGGGGACGTCGTCGCGGCGCTGGCCCGGGAGCAGTCGCGGCGCGGGCACCGCGTCATGGTCGTGCTGCCGCGATACCGCGACCTCACGCTGCCCCCGGGCTGGCGCACCACCGACCTGGGCGGCACGCGGGTGCCGTGGGGGATCGGCGCCGAGCCGGCGCGGTTCTCGATCGCGGAGAGCCCCGCCGGCGACATGCGCGCGCTGCTCGTCGACCACGCCGGCGAGCGGCGCTTCTTCGACCGACCCGGCCTCTACGACGACCCGCGCACGCGCGAGGGCCATCCCGACAACCCCGAGCGGTTCCTGTTCTTCTCACGCGCGGCACTGGAGGCGCTCAAGGGCTTCGGCGAGCCCTTCGACATCCTGCACGCGCACGACCAGCAGGCGGCCTGGGTGCCGTGCTTCGCGCGCACGCACGACGCCGAGGAGCCCGCGTTCGCGCGCGTGGCGACCGTGTTCACGATCCACAACCTCGGCTACCAGGGCATCGCGGACCCGTGGCTGCTCAGCGTGGCGGGTTTCAGCCGCGACTACTTCTTCCCGCAGAGCGTGTTCGAGTACTGGGGCCGGCTCAACTTCATGAAGGTGGGGATCGTGTTCGCGGACCTCGTGAGCACGGTCAGCCCCACGTACGCGCTCGAGATCCAGGCGAACGGCGAGCACGGCTGCGGCCTCGAGGGCGTCCTGCGCCGGCGCACCGGCGACCTGCGCGGGATCCTCAACGGCATCGACGACGCGGTGTGGGACCCGGCCACCGACGCGTTCGTGGACACGCACTACGACCGCGACCACCTCGACGACAAGCTCTCGGCGCGCCGCGCGCTGTCGCTGGCGTGCGGCTTCCCGCTGGACCCGGACTGGCCCACGGTGGGCGTGGTCTCCCGGCTGGTCGAGCAGAAGGGCTTCGACCTGGTCGAGCAGGCCGAGCACGAGCTGTGCGAGCTGCCCGCGCGGTTCGTGATCCTGGGTGTCGGGCAGCCGCGCTTCCAGGACCTCTTCCGCCGCCTGGCGCTGGAGCGGCCGTGGCAGTGGTTCTTCGCCACCTCGCACGACGAGGCGTTCGCGCACCGCATCGAGGCCGGGGCCGACCTGTTCCTGATGCCGTCGCGCTACGAGCCGTGCGGGCTGAACCAGATGTACTCGCTGCGCTACGGCACGGTGCCGGTCGTGCGCGCGACGGGCGGTCTCGCCGACACCGTGCGCGAGTTCGACCCGATCACGCGCGAGGGGAACGGCTTCGTCTTCCACGCGTTCTCGGCCGACGAGATGGTGATGGCGCTGCGCCGCGCGCTGGCCGTGCACGCCGAGCCGGCGCTGTGGCGCGAGCTGCAGCGCAACGGCATGGCGCACGACTTCAGCTGGCGGGCCGCGGCGGACGGCTACGACCGCCTCTACCAGGAGGCGCTCGAGCGGGTCGCGCACGGCCGCATTCCCACGCTCCAGAGCGTGCGGGACACGTTCTAGGGGCATCGCCGTGCGCCGCGAGCCGCACGCGCACCAGGCCGGCCGGCGGAGCCGCGCGTGAGCACGCAGCCCGCGCTGGTGGCGGCCGCGCTGGTCGCGGGCGCGCTGTGGATGACGCTGGCGCCGCAGCTGCCGCAGGCTCACGGCCGGCGGGCGCTGCTGACCGCGCTCACGTGGCTCGGCACGCGGGCGCTGCTGGTCACGCGCGTGCACGACGGCCCCGCCGCGCTGGCGGTGCCGCTGGCGGCCGACCTCGTCGCGTGGCGCGCGCTCGCGCACGCGCACGGCGAGGGCAGCGAGGCCGCGTGGGCGTGGGCCGCCACGCCCGCGGTCGCGCTCGCGGCAG
>JBAIWU010000690.1:0-8901 GCA_037917155.1 Candidatus Eiseniibacteriota bacterium | reverse complement strand
GAGAGGGTCCAGGGGGCAGCCGGCCCGTGGGGCGGCTGCCCCGGTCGCGTCCCGGCCCGGGACCCCGCGGCCCCGAGCGCAAGTCGCAGGCCCGGGCGACGGATCCGCGCCCGGCGCTGGACCCCTGCATCCGGCGGTCGTAGGCTCGTGTCGGAGCACGCTCGACCTTGTCCCCCGTCGAGGCCGATGGAGCGTGTGCGCCTCCCTCGGTCGGCATCCGGAACCCGATGCCGCGCTGCGCGCCTCGATGAGCCGCCCAGCCGCGGCCGGCCGATGCCGTCCGGCGGGCGTCGAGAGGCTCCGAACGCGAGGCGATGATGATTGGCCGCGTCATCGACCACTTTCAGATCAAGGAACGCATCGGGCATGGCACGTACGGCGACGTCTACCTCGCCGTCAACCTGCGCCTGCTCAGCCCGGTCGCGATCAAGATCCTGCGCCCCGCCCTGCTGAGGGACGTGCTCCTGCGCAGGGAGCTGCGGCGCGAAGCGCGCCTGCTCGCCAAGCTCCACCATCCGAACGTGGTCCAGATCCTCGATTACATCGAGGACTCCGATCTCGACGCCGTCATCATGGAATTCGTGGAAGGCGAGCCGCTGGATCACGCCCTCGCGCGCGGTCCGCTCGAGGAGAAGACCCTGCTGCATCACGCGCTGCAGGTCTGCGACGGGCTGCAGGCCGCGCACGACAAGGGGGTCATCCACCGCGACATCAAGCCCAGCAACATCCGGGTCAATGCGCAGGGCTGGGTGAAGCTCCTCGACTTCGGCCTGGCGAAGCTCATCGCCCAGAGCCAGAGCGTCACGACGGACCAGGCGGAAGCCGTCGAGAGCGGCATCGCCGGGACGATGCCCTACATCGCGCCCGAGATCTGGCGCAACAGCGGCGTCACGGCCGCCTCCGATCTGTACTCCGTGGGGGTGGTCCTGTACGAGATGGCCACCGGCGCGCGTCCGTTCCCGGGCCTCGTCGGCCAGCCGCTCATCCAGGCGATTCTGTACCAGGAGGCTCCACGGGTGCGCGAGGCGAACCCCGCGATCTCGCCGGAGCTGGACGAGGTGATCGCGAAGCTGCTGGCCAAGCGGCCCGAGGACCGATTCGGCTCGGCGCGCGAGCTGCACGCGGCGCTCGACGCGATTCACGCCCGGTACGCGAGCCGCTCCGGCTCCGGCACCCTGCGGTCGTCGGCCTCGACGTGGGGCGCCCGCAGCGGAGCGGGCCGGTCGCGGTGGGCATGGGTGGCGGGCGCCGTCGCGGCGGCCACGGCGGCTGTGACGATTCCGCTCGCGTTCGCTCCCCACCGCCCGATCTCGGTGCTGGCCGCCGTGCCGTTCGATGCCGCGGACTCGTCTTCCGTGTACTACGCGGACGGCGTCACGGAGGACATCACCCGGCTCCTGTCGGAGAGCGGCAGGCCCGAGGTGATCGCCTGGGCCTCGATGCGGCGGTACCGCGGCAGCCCGATGAGCCTCAAGGCGATCTCCCGCGAGGTCGGTGCGGACGCGCTCGTCGTGGGCTCCCTCCGCTCGGACGCGGGCGGCCTGCAGCTGAGCGTCGAGCTCGTCGACGGCCGGAAGGGGCACGTCTTGAGGAGCTGGAAGCGCACCGGGCCACTGGACGCGGTGCCGGCCCTGGAGTCGGACGTCGTCGGCGACCTCTTCCGCCTCCTGCGCCCCGACTCGAAGCCGGGCGGGGCGCGCGCGCGCGCGCTGCCCGCCGACCCCGTTGCGCTCGAGCTGCTGTTCCGCGGCCGGAGCCTCATGAGCCGCCGGGGCCGCGACGACATCCTCGAGGCGCGGAGCTGCTTCGAGCGATCCCTCGCGCGCGACACGACGAATTCGCAGGCGTGGTCGGCGCTCGCGGAGGCGCGGTGCGCGATGGCGTTTTCGGGCTTCGAGGAGCCGCGGACGGCGTTCCCCGACGCGCGCCGCGCCGCACGGCGGGCGCTCGAGCTCGATCCCTCGTCGGCCGACGCGCACGCCTCGCTCGGGAACATCCTGCAGAATCACGACCGGGACTGGGACGGGGCCGAGGCGGAGTTCCGCAAGGCGCTCGAGCTGAACCCGAACCACGCGACGGCCCATCACTGGCTCGCGAGCAACCTCGCGCTCCGGGGCCGCTTCGCGGAAGCGGACCGGGAGATCGCGCAGGCCCGCAGCCTCGATCCGAATTCGCTCCCCGTGGCCGTCGCCCCGGCCGCGCACCTCTATTTCGCGCGCCGGTACCCCGAGGCCCTCCGCGCGCTCGAGGCGGCGTCGCGACTGGACTCGTCCTCGTGGCTGGTCCTGCGCATGAGGGCCACGGTGCTCGACCGCCTCGGCCGCGACCAGGAATCGATGGCCGCGCTGGAGCGCTGGCTGGACGGGACCGGGCTGCACGCGGTGGCGGAGGGCATGGCGCGTGCCTACGCGGCGGGCGGCTACCCGGCCGCGCTGCGCCTGCTGATCGGCGCGCTCGAGCGCCAACGGGCCGCCGGCGCGTACGCGCCCGCCACGCACATCGCCGAGCTGTACTCGCGCCTCGGCGAGCGCGAAGCGGCGATCCGCTGGCTCCTGGTCGCCGAGGGCGAGATCGACACGGAGCTCAATCGACTCCAGGTGGACCCGCTGTTCGATCCGCTGCGCGGCGACCCGCGCTTCGAAGCGCTCGTCCGGCGGGTCGGACTCGGAGCCGGGTCCGCGCCCGTGGCCGCGGCGCGGCACGCCGGATGAGCGGCCGCCCGTCCGGCGCCAGGGCGGCGGCCGGCAGCGACAGGAACCCGCAAGAAACGGGAGTGCACTTCGGATGAGCGAAACCGCCGGCAACGGCAACCAGGAGCTGCTTCGGGCCCTCGTGGGGGCGCTGCAGGAGTCGGCCGAGCCCGCGGTCGTGCTCGAGGCGATCCTGCGGCAGGCCGTCCGCAAGACGGGCGCCGAGCGCGGACTGATCGCCGAGGTGATGGAGGACGGCGAGCTCCGCTTCGGGGCGCTGGCGGGCTTCCAGGAGAAGCGCTTCCGCGGCGAGGCCGACGCGTTCAGCCGGAACATCTTTGAACGGGTGCTGAGGACCGGGCGGCCCGAGCGGATCGAGAACGCGCTCGACGATCCCCACTACCGCGACATCGAATCCGTCCGGGCCATGCGCGCGGACTCGATCCTGTGCGTGCCCGTCCGCGTGCAGGGCCGCATCGCCGCGCTGCTCCACCTCGAGGATCGGCGGGCCGGCCACTTCCAGCCGTCCCACGTCGAGCTCATGCGGGGGCTCATGGACGCGGCCGAGCCGGCGCTCGCCGCGCTGCGCGCCGGCCGCGCCGCCATCGAGGAGCGCGATCGCCTGCGCTCGAGCGAATCCCAGCTGCGCCGGGAGGCGGAGTCGGACCGCCGCTGGTTCGCGTCCGAGTGGTCGTTCGGCCGGTTCATCGGCCACTCGCCGGCGATCCGGGACCTGGAGTCCGCGGTCCAGAAGGCCGCGGGGACCGAGTTCCCCGTGCTGCTGCTGGGCGAGCCGGGAACGGGCAAGAACCTGCTCGCGCGCGTGATGCACTACGGCGGCGCGCGCAGCACGAAGCCCTTCGTGACCGTCTTCTGCCCCTCGCTCGAGCGCGGGCTGGTCGAGTCGGAGCTGTTCGGACACGTGCGCGGCGCCTTCACGGGAGCGCAGTCGGACCGCTGGGGCCGCGTCCGCGCGGCCGAGGGCGGCACGCTGTTCCTGGACGAGATCGGGGAGCTGCCGCCGGAGATCCAGCCGAAGCTGCTGCGGCTCCTGCAGGAACGGACGTACGAGCGGGTCGGGGACGCGAAGGAAGTCGAGGCCGACGTGCGCATCATCGCCGCGACCAATCGCGACCTCGCGCTGGAAGTGAAGAACGGACGCTTCCGCCGCGACCTGTACGATCGCCTCAACTACCTTCCCATCCGCGTGCCGCCGCTGCGCGAGCGCGTCGCCGACATCCCGCTGCTGCTGCGCCACTGCCTCGACCAGACCGCGGCGGGACGCTGGATCGAGCTGGCCGAGGATGCGAGCGCCTACCTGCGCGAGCTGGACTTCAGCTGGCCGGGCAACGTCCGCCACATCGAGCAGCTCGCGGCCCGGCTCACCGCCGAGGGCCTGACGGGTCCCGCCTCGGCGGCCGACGTGGCGCGACTGCTCGGCGCCGCCCGCGACGAGACCGACGCCGGCACGGCCGGGCGGATCCCGTCGCTCGGCCTCGAGGCGGGCCTGCCGCGCCTGCTCGAGGACGCCGAGTGCGCCTGGCTGCGGCAGGCGCTGCGGCTCTACCCGGACGATTCGCGCGCCGAGCTGGCCGCCCGGCTGCGCATCAGCGAGGCGGCGCTCTACCGCAAGCTGAAGCGCTGCCGCGTGCCCGAGTAGCGCCCGGCGCGGGGACTCACGCCCGCGAGAGTCGCCCTAGCGCGCGAGAGAGAGCGCGACCGGACCCGCGAGCGTCGCCGCGCCGCCCCTGGACCCGCGCCGTCGCGCCATTCGTGCGTACGCCTTGCACATGGGCTCGCCGCGCGCTCGCGCCCATCGCGCCCGCCCGGTTCCGGCACGCCGCGTGCCCTCCGTCCCCTTCGGAACGATCGGAAGCGTCGCCCTCGATGCCCCTTTCCGGAGGTGCCCATGTCCCTCGCCACCCGCATCTCCACCCGCTGGGTGTTGGCCGTGGTCGCGCTCGCCGCCTTCGCGCTCGCGACCCCGGCCCTGGCCGCGAGAGTCCGCGACGTCTTTCCCGAGTTCGGGGAACGCCGCGACTCGATCGGCCCGGTGATCCTGCTCGGCGACGCCGGCGAGAGGGACCTGTCATGAGCGCCCAGACGTTCCTCCGAAGCGCCGACGCGCCGGCGGATGCAGCCGGCATCGCGCCGCAACGCGCAGCGGCGACCGGTGCCGCGGCGGCATCGCGCCGCGGCCGCGGCCTCCTCGCCCGCGCCGCCGGGGCCCTCCGCGCCACGGTGCTCGCCTTCGCCTGCATCCACGTCGCGATCCTGGCTGCAGACGTCGCGATCCATCATGATCCCGGCGCCTTCAACCTGTTCTCCGTCGTGGAAGCGCAGCGCCTGTGGCCGGCGATCACCGGCTCCCATGCGAGCCTCGTCGCCTCGTTCGCGCTCGGCTTCGCGGCGTACGCGCTGGCCCTCGTCGCGCTCCCGGCCCGCCCGCGTGGCGTGGGGGCGGCGTCACGCCCCGCGGCCGCCCGGCACACGGGCCCGTCCCGTGCGGCGCGGACCGCGTCCGCGCCGTGGCGGGCTCGCGACGGAGGCGCCTCGGCCGAGCCGGGAGTTCATCCGCCTCTCCCCGCGCTCACGGCCCTCGCACCGACGCGCATCACGCTGGGGCGTGGCTTCCTGCTTCTGGGCGCCGGGCTGCTCGTCCACATGGCCGCGCTCGCCGCGATCGACCATCTCGTCCCGGCGTTCCCCTCCGTCCCGGACGTCGTGCACCAGAGGTTGCCCTACGTGAACTTCGGCCCGCCAGGCGAGCTCGCCTACGCCGGCTTCATGGCCGCCATGATCGCCGTGCTGCTGCGGACGCAACCGGACACCGTCCCCGCCGTCCTCGCCATGCTGGGCCTGTTCTACGGCCTGCGCGGGGTGTTCCTCTTCCTGCTCCCGATCGGCAGCCCGCCGACCGCCCCCGCGCTCCGGGACCGGTTCGTCTTCTGGCCGTTCGCGGGCCACGCGTATTTCCCCGGCGGCCACACCGGCATGATGACGCTGCTGAGCCTCTCGGTGGTGCGGCCGCGGTGGCGGCGCGCGTTCCTGGCCGCCACCGCCCTGTTCGCGGCCGGCACGCTGCTCGCCCGCACGCACTACGC
Source organism: Candidatus Eiseniibacteriota bacterium (assembly GCA_037917155.1). Classification (GTDB taxonomy): domain Bacteria; phylum Eisenbacteria; class RBG-16-71-46; order RBG-16-71-46; family RBG-16-71-46; genus CAIXRL01. The sequence goes on along the minus strand of JBAIWU010000690.1, from coordinate 3,107 downwards.
CGCCGACGCCTTCGGCGGCGCGTTGCTCGCCTATGGAATCGTTCTCTGGGGCCGCCGGCGCTTCGGGCCCCGCGCCGGCGGCGGTGCCGTCGCGCGGGCAGCGTGGAGCATCGGCGGCCGGCCCACTTCGGGAGGTGTCCGATGAAATCGAACCTCGCGCTCGTCTCGTCCCCGCGGCCCTTTGGCGACGCGGAGCCGCCCGCGCACCATCCGGCCGGCGCGGCCGTCGCGTCACGCGAAGCCTGTTACCACGGCGGCGCGTTCTTCGAGGCCGTCGGCGAGGACTTCGCGACGCTCGAGCGCCGGTGGGACATCGTGCCGGCCGACGTGCTGGACGCATGGTTCCCGCCCGCGCCCGCGGTCCTCGAGGCGCTGCGCGAGCACCTCGACTGGATCGTGCGCACGTCGCCGCCCACGAACGGTGCCGGACTCGTGCGGGCGATCGCGTCGGCGCGGGGCGTGCCCACCGACTCGATCGTGATCGGGGGCGGCTCGTCGGATCTCATCTTCCTCGCCCTGCCCCTGTGGCTGGACCCCGGCTCGCGCGTGCTGCTCTTCGATCCCACCTACGGCGAGTACGCGCACGTGCTGGAGCGGGTCGTGGGCTGCCGCGTCGAGCGGCTGCCGCTGCGCCGCGAGGATCGGTACCGCGTGGACGCCGCCGAGCTCGAGCTGGCCCTGCGCGGCGGTCACGACCTGGTCGTGCTCGTCAACCCGAACAGCCCGACCGGCCAGCACCTGCCGGGCGGCGCGCTCGCGGAGGCCATCGCGCGCGCGCCCGCGCGGACGCGGTTCTGGATCGACGAGACCTACGTGGACTACGTCGGCGCCGGGGAATCGCTCGAGCCCCTGGCGGCCGCGGACGAACGCGTCGTGGTCTGCAAGTCGATGTCGAAGGCCTATGCCCTGAGCGGCGTGCGCGTCGCCTACCTCGTCGCATCCCGGGACGTCGCGCGCGAGCTGCGGCGCCGCACGCCGCCCTGGCCGGTGGGATTGCCGGGCCAGATCGCGGCGGTCCGCGCCCTGCAGTCGCCGGGCTACTACCGCCGGCGCTGGGCGCAGACCCACCGGCTGCGCGAGGAGCTGGCCCGTCGCCTCGCGGCCCTCGCGGGCCTCGAGGTCGTGCCCGGCGTCGCCAACTTCCTGCTCGTTCATCTCGCCGCGCGACATCCGGACGCGCGCGCCGTCGTCGCCGCGTGCCGCGAGCACGGGATCTTCCTGCGGGACGCCAGCGAGATGAGCCGATCGCTGGGCGACCGGGCGCTTCGCATCTCGGTCCGCGACCGGGCGACGAACGCGCGCGTCGTGCGGGTGCTCGAGCGGGCGCTGGGCGGGATCGCCGCTACGCGATGACGAGTCGCGCGGCGGGCACGCGCCACGCCGCTGCCCGGCGGCAACGGGCGTGTGCCCGGGCGCGCGCCCGCGGCTATTCCAGCACCACCACGCGCGAGCTCGCCTTCCGCGCGCCCTGCGTCAGGCGCACGAAGTACACGCCCGGCATGACCTGCTGCCCTTCGCCGAGCGCCACGTCGTGTCGTCCGGCCCCGGCGACGTCGCGCGCGGCCACGCGCCGGCCATGCACGTCAATCAGCTCGACGCGCGCCGGCGCGGAGACCGGCAGCGTGAAGCTCACGGACACCCGGCCGCCCGGCGAGGGATTCGCGAGCGGCTCGAGGGCGAACGCCACCGCGCCGCCCGAGGCGTCCAGCGTCTGGCCCGGCCCCAGCGTCGCGTAGCCGCTCTCGTTGCCGTTGACGTCCACGGCGCTCAGCTTGTAGTACGAGCCCGCCGTGCCCGTGTCCACGTAGCCGGTGTCGGCGGTGCTCGCAATCAGGTTGCCGGGGCCGGGCACGAACCCGGACGAGCCGCCCCGGTACACGCGGTAGTACCAGAAGTCGGGCTCGCTGTTCGCGCCCCAGTGGAGGTGCGTCGCGCCCGAGGCGTAAGCGGCCGTGAACGGCGAGGGCGGCGCCGGCGGCAGGTTGTCCACCGAATAGCCCGAGTCGGGTGCCGAGTCGTAGAACACTCCCGGCGTCGCGGTTGCCGCGCGCACGAACAGCACCGCGCGATGGAAGCCGCTCGCGTTCGAGTCGGCGAGTGTCGGCACGATCGCCTGGTAGGCATCCTCGGTGGTCGCCGGCACCGTGGTGATGTAGTCCCAGCCGGTGAGCTCGACCGTGCTCGGGTCCGCGGCCCGCGCCGGTCGGGCCCTTGTCGCACGCGTCGCCCCGACGACGATCGCTCGGCGGTAGACCTGGTAGCCCGTGATGGCCATTCCGGAGCCCAGATAGTCGAAGGGGCTGCGGCCGAATGTCAGCCGCACCTGCCCGCCCTGGTCGTTCTTCACATCGTCGATGCCGGAGATCGTGGCGGCCGCGGTGGCCGCCACCTTCTGCGTCGCCACGCCCGAGAGGCTGCCGAACAGCTTGCCGTCCCCCTTGTACACCGCCGTGATCGCGCGGTCGCCCAGGTACGGAGCGAACAACGCGAGCCCGGCCGTGCCGCCGTTCAATGGCGAGGTGCCGAGCAGCGTGGTGCCGTCGAAGAACCGGACCGAGTCCGTCGGCGCACCGTAGCCGGGCGAAGGGACGGTGACGTTCGCGGTGAGCGTCACCGGCATGCCGAGGACCACCGGGTTCGGCGTCGCCGAGACCACGGTTCGCGTGGGCACGAGGCCCAGCAGCACCGATACCGTGCTGGCAGCGTGGTTCGCCACCGCCAGATCGGGTCGGCCGTCGCCGTTCACGTCCCCGATCACCACCGCATAGGGAAGACTGCCGGTCGTGAAATCGGTCTTCGCCCCGAACCCGCCCGCGCCGTCGCCCAGCAGCACCGACACCGTGCTCGCATTCAGGTTCGCCACCACCACGTCAGGCCGGCCGTCGCCGTTCACGTCCCCGATCGCCACCGGAATGGGACCCGCTCCGGTGGCGAAGTCGGTCTTGGCCCCGAACCCGCCCGTGCCGTCGCCCAGCAGCACCGACACCGTGTTGGAGCTGTAGTTCGCCACCGCCAGGTCGGGCCGGCCGTCGCCGTTCACGTCTCCGATCGCCACCGAGGCGGGACTGGCCCCGGTGGCGAAGTCGGTCTTCGGTCCGAACCCGCCC